>DASWRT010000223.1:0-12230 GCA_036403035.1 Allostellaceae bacterium
CGTCGACCTGCCAGTTCTCCTGGATCGAGCCGCCCTGCAAGGGCCGGGCGGCGGTGATCTGCGCCGTCCGCGCGTCGGCCGCCTCGGCGATGAAGCGCGCGACGTTGGCCTGGGCGGCGCTGCCGGCGAGCCGCATTAGCCCGGATTTCTCACAAGGAGGAGCACTGCGTTGCACACTGTTGGCGCGCGGTTAGGAGCCGGGCTCTCAGCGAAGCTTTGCTTCGCCTGCCGCCGGCAGCGCAAGCTCTGCTTGCGCGAGAGGCCGCAGGCGATGCGGGCCCATCGGCAAGGCCCGGCGACGCGGCCGCGCGCCAACAGCGTGCAACCCGGAGGGATGCCGCTCTTTGCCGCCGGCGGGCGTCGCACGCCGCTTCCGATGTGCCGCATCGCTGCGCGTCGCGCTCCTACTCCGGCGGCAAAGAGCGGCATCGCAGTGCTCCTCCTTGTGCGAAATCCGGGCTAAAGGCTGCTTACTGAGTGGCCGCCGTCGACCGGGATGACGGCGCCGTTGATGTAGGCGCCCGCGTCCGACGCGAGCAGCAGGAGCAGGCCGTCGAGATCCTCCGGCTGGCCAGCGCGCTTGGCCGGGATGCGCGCGATCAGCTTCTCCCCGGTGGGGCTGCGGAGGAAGTCGCGGTTGATGTCGGTCTCGATATAGCCGGGGGCGATCGCATTGACCGAGATGCCGCGCGCCGCCAGCTCCATCGCCATCACCCGCGTCAGGTGCGCGAGCCCGGCCTTTGATGCCGCGTAGCTCGGGATGCCGCCGATCGTGCGGAGCGCGGTGATCGAGGCGATGTTGACGATCCGCCCCGGCAGGCCGAGCGCGACGAGCCGGTTGGCCACCGCCTGCGCCATCAGGAAGGCGCCCTTGAGGTTGGTGTCGATGACGCGGTCCCAGTCCTCTTCGCTGTGCTCCAGCGTCCGGCCCATCACCGCGATCCCGGAATTGTTGACCAGGATCGTGACCGGCCCGAGCGCCGCCTCGGCCTCGGCGACGGCGGCGCGCACGCTCTCGCCGCTGGTGACGTCGCAGGACACGGCCACGGCGCGGCCGCCCTGCCCCTCGATCGCCCCGGCGATCTCGGCGAGCCGGTCGGTGCGCCGCGCCGCCAGCGCGACGGCGGCGCCGGCCCCGGCGAGGACGCGGGCGAAATGCTCGCCCAGCCCGCCGGAGGCGCCGGTGACGAGCGCGACTTTCCCCGACAGATCGGTCACGCCTCTTCTCCTCGTTCTCCCAGGCCGGGCGCCGACGCAAGGTCGCGCAGCACGAATTTCTGGATCTTGCCGGTCGACGTCTTCGGCAGCGGCCCGAACACCACGGTCTTCGGCACCTTGTAGCGCGCCATGTTCTCGCGGCAGAAGGCGATGATGTCCGCCGCCGTGACGTCGCCGGCATCGGGCTTCAGCGTGATGAAGGCGCAGGGCGTCTCGCCCCAGGTCTCGTCGGGCCGGGCGACGACCGCGGCCTCCATCACCTTCGGGTGCCGGTACAGCATCTCCTCGACCTCCAGCGACGAGATGTTCTCACCGCCGGAGATGATGACGTCCTTCGAGCGGTCCTTGACCTCGACATAGCCGTCGGGATGCATCACGGCGAGGTCGCCGGTATGGAACCAGCCCCCGGCGAACGCCTCGGCGGTCGCCGTCGGGTTCTTCAGGTAGCCGCGCATCAGCGTGTTGCTGCGCAGCATCAGCTCGCCCATCGTCGCGCCGTCGGCCGGCACGTCTTCCATCGTCTTGGGGTCGACCACGCGCCATTGGTCGACCGTCACGTGGCCGACCCCCTGCCGCGCCATCATCGCCGCCTTCTCCTCCAGCGGCAGGCCGCTCCACGGCTCCTGCCACGCGCAGATCGTCGACGGGCCGTAGGATTCGGTGAGGCCGTAGAGGTGGGTGACGCGGAAGCCCATCCGCTCCATGTTGGCGATTATCGCGGAGGGCGGCGCCGCGCCGCCGGTCGCGACCTCGACGACGTGCGGCAAGGGCCGCTTCACGCCCTCGGGCGCGTGCACCAGCAGGTTCAGCACGATCGGCGCGCCGCAGAGATGGGTCACCCGGTTCTCGACGAGCGACGGGAAGATCAGCGCCGGGTCGACGCGGCGCAGGCAGACATGCGTGCCGCCCACCGCCGTGACCGCCCAGGTATAGGTCCAGCCGTTGCAGTGGAACATCGGCAGCGTCCAGAGATAGACGATCGACGCCGAGAGGCCGAACGCAACCGCGTTGCCGAACGCGTTCAGGAACGCGCCGCGGTGGTGATAGACGACGCCCTTCGGGTTGCCGGTGGTGCCGGACGTGTAGTTGAGCGTGATCGCTTGCCACTCGTCGTTCGGCAGGACCGGCGCCGCCTCGGGATCGCCCTCGGCGAGGAACGCCTCGTACTCGATCTCGCCGACGCGCTCCGGTCCGCTGCCGAGACCCGCCTCGTACTCCGCGTCCGCGGCGTCGATCACCAGGATCCGCCGCTCGATCCGCCGCAGCGCGTCGCGCGCCGTCGCCGCGAACTCGGGATCGACGATCAGCACCTTGGCGCCGCCATGCTCCAGGATGAAGGCGATCGAGGCGGCGTCGAGCCGGTAGTTGAGCGCATTGAGGACCGCGCCGGCCATCGGCACGCCGTAGTGCGCCTCCAGCATCGGCGGAACGTTCGGCGCCAGCACCGCGACCACGTCGCCGTGTCCGATCCCGGCGCGGCGGCGCAGCGCGTCGGCGAGGCGGTGGCAGCGCGCCCCGAACTCGGCATAGGTAAAGCGCCGGCCGCCGTGAACCACCGCGGTCTTTTCGGGCCACGTCGCAGCGCTGCGGACGAGGAAGGAGATCGGCGTCAGCGGCGCGTGGTTGGCGGCGTTGCGCGCGAGGTGCGGCGCGTCGTACATGCTGCAAGCGTGGCGATCGGCCATCGTCGGTACCGCTGCGGTTGAGGTCTGCTGATCGGGGACGGCTCGATACAGCATCTCCTTCGTCCGGACGGAACGTCAAGCGCACCTTGCCCGTGTAATATGCATCGGCCGCATCGTGTGCACGGCCGGTGAGCGGCGCCGGCGGAAAGCCGGCCAGGGCAGAAGGAGTGAGCGCATGCGCATCGACATCGTCTCCGACGTGATCTGCCCCTGGTGCTACATCGGCAAGCGACGGCTCGACCGGGCGTTGCGCGCCCGGCCGGCGGTCGCCGCGTCCGCGACGCTCTCGTGGCGCGCCTTCCAACTCAACCCGGAGATGCCGGCGAGCGGCATCTCGCGCGACGCCTATCTCTCGGCGAAGTTCGGCAATGCCGGGCATGCGCGGCGCGCCTATGCGAGCGTCGCCGAGGCGGGCGCCGCCGAGGGGATCGAGTTCGATTTCGACCGGATCCGCCGCACGCCGAACACTCGGGACGCGCACCGGCTGATCCGCTACGCGGCGCGGCGCGGCCGAGCCGAACCGACGGTAGAGGCGCTGTTCCGCGCCTATTTCCGCGACGGCCGCGACATCGGCGACCGCGCGGCGCTGATCGAGATCGCCGACGAGGTCGGCTTCGAGCCGGCGCACGCGGCGGACTACCTGGCGAGCGGCGACGGCCTGGACGACGTGCTGAGCGAGGACCGCAGCGCCCGCCGCCTGGGCATCAACGCGGTGCCCTGCTTCATCATCGACGGCGGCTACGCGATCTCCGGCGCGCAGGAGCCGGAATTCTTCCTGCCGCTGTTCGACCTCGCCCTGAACGCGCCGATGGCGGTGGAGGAGTAGCGCGTAAGGGGTGACGCACTAACGGGGAACCGGCGAATAGTATATCTGATATGGACATTGAACAACCGCCCGACCTTGCGACCGGTCAGTCGGGAATCCGGGCGTAACCTCGACGCTCGAGCTTGCCGACGCAGGCTGTCTCGTCGGCACGTGCTTGGCTGAACAGGCCGACCGGATAGGGGCCGCAGGTCGCGATTTCGCCGGTCGCCGGGTCTCGCAGCTTCACCGGCGAGGTCTGGACCGGGGACGCGGTGCACGCGCCGAGGACAAGACATAGCGCGCCAACGAATATTCGGCTCATCGCCGGACCTCCCTTTCCCGCTCCGGTGTCGCACGCTGCGAAAGTCCAACGCAATTGGAGGGCGGATTTCGTCACCGGCCAGCACTTTGATAAGTACCGCGATGCGGCATACCGGACGGCGCAACTCATCCGCCGCCGCATCGAGCAGCTTGCCGAGCAGCCTGGCCTCGGCCGCCCCGGCCGGGCCGGGTGGCCGGCTCTCGCGAACTGGTGATAGCCGGCACCCCGTACCCTGTCGCTTATCGTATTGCCGGCCGCCCATCGACGTGCTCGCGATCCTGCACGGCGCGCGACGCTGGCCTGAAATGCTCTGATGAGCGGTTGCGCAAGTTCCGCTCGTTCTGACGGGCGCCGGTAACCGGACTGTCACTGGTGCGACGCCGATGCCGGCGGCATAACGCAGCCGTTATTCATCAAGGCAGCAGGCTTGGCTGGACGGCAGCGAGGCGATCCGCCCGATGCGGCGAAGGAGGGACGATGAGCCGGCAGGAGACATGGAGCGCGGTCGACCAGTACATCACGGACCTGCTGGTCCCGCCCGACCCGGCGCTGGATGCGGCGCTGGCGGCCAGCGACGCTGCCGGCCTGCCGACGATCAACGTCGCGCCGAACCAGGGCAGGATGCTGATGATGCTGGCGCAGATGCGCGGGGCGCGCCGTATCCTGGAGATCGGCACGCTCGGCGGGTACAGCACGATCTGGCTGGCGCGGGGGCTGCCGGCGGACGGCAGCGGCCGTCTGGTCACGCTGGAGGCGAACCCGAAGCACGCCGAGGTCGCGCGCGCCAACATCGCGCGGGCCGGTCTGGCCGACGTCGTCGAGCTGCGCGTCGGCCGGGCGCTGGACACGCTGCCGCAGATCGCGGCCGAGGGCGGCGGCCCGTTCGACCTGATCTTCATCGACGCCGACAAGCCGGGCAACCCGGACTATCTCGCCTGGGCGCTCCGCCTCTCGCGCCGCGGCAGCCTGATCGTCGCCGACAACGTCGTGCGAAACGGCGCGGTGATCGACGAAGCGAGCGCCGACCTGGGCGTCCAGGGAACGCGCCGCATGATGGAACTGCTCGCCGCCGAGCCGCGCGTCACCGCGACGGCCGTTCAGACGGTGGGCAGCAAGGGGTATGACGGATTCGCGATGGCGCTGGTGACGGCGGATCCGTGAGGTGCCTGTCCGGCACGGACCGTGCCGATGTTAGCGCTAACATTTCGGCCGCGCCTCTTGTTTCGACGGCTCCGCCCGCGGAACTGATGTTGCGGGATCTCCAGCGGACAGACGCAACAAAAAGAACCCCGCCTCCCGGGAAGTTGGCGGGGTTGGAGATTTGCTGAGCGCGAGGGGGGTCGCGCCCAGCTAAGAGTCGCGCAATTTCGTTGCCTATGCAACGGTTTCTCTATTCCGCGATTGCGGCAGCGCATTTCGGCGTCGTCGGCTCCGCGCCGGCCGACAACCGGGACCGGCTATTTGCATCTCCGCCGGATCACTCGGCGCGGCCCTTCCGCTGGGCGCTGAGACGAGAAAGGTCCCGGTCGATCCCGGCGAGGAGTCGCGTGAGATTGATGCAGCCCGCATGGCGCAAGGTCAGCGCGCGATTGCAGGCCTCCTGCCATGGCAGCACCGCACCGGGAAGGCTTTCGCCGACACTGTAGACGACCCAAAAGGGAGATGATTCGTCCCGATGCCGCACGTCCGTCGCAACGTGGGCATAATCCTGTTGGCACGCCCGAACGCGGTCCGATGTGGGCGAGCGGAGTTCGCGGCGGACGTCCGTCTCCCTGTCGCCGTAAATCACGGCGGCGGCCGTCGCCATCGCATTGTCGGCGCTGAACCCGCCGGCGAGAAACTCCCGCAGCAGACCGATATAGAACACGTCGATTGCCCAGAGATGTCGATGATGGCCGGAGAGCGCCGGGTCGGTGTGTATCAGTCGCCGCCCCTCCCAGGAGCGTATCGTTGCACCGGGTATACCGAGAACCCGCCCCGCTTCGCTTGACCCAAACGTGCGATTATATGGCACCATGTCACTATTCAACTACAGGTCGAACAACGACACAACCACGCGATATCACAAAAAAGCTCCGGCCGCCCTCTTGCTGACCCTTAGGATGAGAGACACAACTCCGTGCTCCGGGTTATTCGGAGTGCGCGCTCGTGCGTTGCTCCCAACCGGGATAAGGCGATGCCATTCACTAGAACCTGCGACGCGGCCGCGGAGCGGCGCTCGACCTCTATCTAAAGACTTGGCGTCCCTTAATCGGCAAGTATGCATAAGACCGCTTGACCTCAAGCCGAGGCTACATTTTCCGCTGCTCCGACAGGTCGCCGCCTCGACATATTGCCAGAAAACGCATCGACGAAAGCAGTAATAGGCAAGCGAAAGAGATCGATTCTCAAGCGGTATCGTTTCATCCGCAACAAAGAAGCGCGTACTTGGAAAGCACTATAGTCTCGCAACAATTGGGAGTTCTAGAAAAACGATATAAAAAAGCAATAATCGTCAATATCCATCGAGTAAAAAGCCGTTACGGTTTAGTGTCCATGTTGATAGTTGCTAAATCAGTCGCCGGCATGGTCTGATCCGTTCCGAAATTTAGAAAATCGTAGATCCTGCAGCGCTAGCCCGCATTTCTCACCACTGTCCTGGTGAAGACAGCGAGGCAATGACTGCGGCTGGAGATTGATTGCGGCTGTGTGGCAGCCGTCATCTATCGGGGGAAGCCTCACCGACCGCCGCCTTTCATCCGCTCGGCAGTGGAGTAATACGAGATGCACCTTGTTACGATCGAACGGCACAGGGACCACGGTTTACGACGCACCTTGTTCGCCATTGAAGATTGGCTCAACGAGAACGGCGTCGCGTACCAGCGGTTGCAGGTATGCGGCGGCAGCCGCCCAGGAACGGTGGCCTTCGCCGTGCGCTTCGATTCGCAGCAGCAGGCGCGCCGATTCGCCGATGTCTTTCCGCCGTGGGTGGAAACCGGCAACGGCGATGCGCAGCGTCACCGGAGATGCCACGTCCGTTAGCGCGCGGGAAGGGCGGTGGACACGCTGCCGCAGATCGCGGCCGAGGGCGGCAGCCCGTTCGACCTGATCTTCATCGACGCCGACAAGCCGGGCAAGCCGGGCAATCCGGACTATCTCGCTTGGGCGCTCCGCCTCTCGCGCTGCGGCAGCCAGATCGTCGCCGACAACGTCGTGCGAAACGGCGCGGTGATCGATGAAGCGAGCGCCGACCCCGGCGTCCAGGGAACGCGCCGCTTCTTGGAACTGCTCGCCGCCGAGTTCCAGGTCACCGCGACGGCCGTGCAGACGGTTGCAGAAGGGATATAACGGGTTCGCGATGGCGCTGGTGACTGCGGACCCGCGAGGTGTCTGTCCGTCACGGACCGTCCGATGTTAGCGCTAACATTTCTTATGCTGGCCCCTCCGGCAATCGGACAAGTTCATCCGCTACGGCGGCTAGGAGAGCGTCCAGCGATCCCTGTACCGTCCGCCAGATGATCTTTGCCTGCACATCCTCTCGTCATGCCGGTAGACGTTCCCGGCACCGGCAATGTCACGCCACGGGATTTGGGGATGCCGGGCCTTCAGATCATCGGGCAGTCGCCGCAACGCTTCGGAGATGATCTCCAAACAGCGGGTAACGGCGTACACAGTGCGGAGATCGGCCACGAATCTGTCATAAGCCATACCGGCAACAAAGGATTGTGCGAGACGGATGTTCTCGGCGATGTCGTTCAGCGCAGCGCGGCGATTTAGAAGGCATACACCGCGTCCGCTATGGCGGGCCGCCGGAGTGAGGGTTTAAGGGCGTCGCGATTGACGACGTCGACCGGCCCGGCGAACAGGTCCGCGATATAACGCTTCAGGCCGGCATAGCCGAACATGTCGATCGGCGCCTCCGGCTCCAACTCGATCAAGATGTCGATATCGCTCGTGGATATCGCCTCGCCTCGCGCAACCGACCCGAACAGAGCGGCGTGACGCACGCCCCGACGACGCAACTCCTCCTCATGCGCCCGCAGCGTCGCTATGACCTGTTGCCGATCCATATGGGTAAATTACCGTAAGCTCGGTTCTGATGTGAGCGTTGATATCGGCGAAAGCGCAGCGAACAGGAAAAATTAACCGGCGCGGGGCGATCCATCGTTCGTATATGGCGCGCTCGCAACGCGCATCTGGCAGCGGCGGTCTCACCGGCTGTCGGCGCCCTCCCGACGATCGAACGCGAAAGGAGAACCCGTATGGCCGGGAAGAAAAGCATCGGCATCGCGCAGGCCGTGTCGGCGGCGCAGTCATCCATCTCCGCCTCGCATCCCAAGGCGGCGCTGACCGCCGCCCAGGGCGCTCCGGTGCCGCATGCGCAGCAGGTCCAGGTGTTCTTCGACGGCGGCGGACAGGCGCTGGTCGTCGCCGTCCCGGCGACCGGCAAGCCCAGCCCGGCGCAGGCGGTCCCGGTCGGGCTCAGCGTCAAGCCCCTGCCCTGGCCGCTGACGATGACCGAGGACCAGGCGTTCGATGCCCTCGTGAAGAAATTTCCCGGCATCGCGCCGAACGGCGTGATACTAGCCGCTTTCGACGGCCTGACGTGGCCGGTCACCGGCACTTGCTACTGCTTCCCCGTCTCCGGCCCCGGTGGAAGCGTGCAGCCGGCGCAACGCGACTTCGCCTTCGTCGACGCCGACAGCGGCAACGCCTTCCTCCTGTCGCAGTCCGTGCCGCACCTGTCGTTCCTGGGCTGGGTCGGGCGCACCCTGGAGATGGTGCGGCGGAGCCGGCCGCAGGCGGTGCTGATCACCGCCAGCCCGGACACATCGGGCGGCGGCAGCCTCGATGCCGGCGAGGCGCAGGGCGGTCAGGTGTTCCTGAAGGACGGCGACCAGATGCTGAACGTGATCGCGTCCGCCTATGGCATCCTGACGCCGCCGATGCCGGTGCCGCAGGTCATCAACCCGGTGTTTCTGCCCGTGCCATGGCCGGTGAAGATCGACCTGCCGCAAGCCGTCGCCGCCTTCAAGAAGGCGAACCCGGACGCGAAACCCTTCGGCGTCAGCCTCGGCCATTTCGAGCGACCGGACTGGCTGACGGGAACCTATTACTTCTTCAATCTCGGCCAGGAAGGCGCGTACGTCGACGCCAACACGGGCGCGGTGAAGACGGCGGCGACACCGCCGACGGGCTGAGGTCGTCCGCGGTTCGGCCGCCGAGTGAGGCAGGTAGGAAATAGAAGTAAAAGAACGTTCGAACCACCAAGGCACCAAGAAATATTCAGACGCGCGGAGCGCATCGATACTCATCTTTCTGCTCTTGATGTCTTGGTGGTTCAAACTTCACTAGTATTTTTACTAATTCGTCCTGCTTCAGCCCTGCGGCATCGCAAGCTTGCGGCGTGCATCCTCGCGCAGGATGCCGAACGCCCGCATCACCTTGAGGAAGAACTCGCCGCGCGAGGCCGCGGCGAAGCGCAGCTTCATGACATGGAAGGCGAGCGGGCGCGGCAGCACCGCCACCGCCAGAAACCAGTTCAGCACGAACAGCTTGGCGAGCTTTCCCATGCCCCTGTCGCGGAGCACCGCCGGCCCGGCATAGGCGAGCAGCCGCAGCACCGACTCGTGCGGTATGGGATAGCGGCCGGGCAGCATGCGCTTCGCGCCGAGCCGGTACATCAGATGCGAGACGTTGTTGGTCAGCGGATTCGGCCGGAGCCGGACACCGATCCTGGCCGCCTGTCCGGCGAGGTAGACATCGGTCCGGAGCAGGTCCTGCTCGATGTAGTAGAGCAGTCGTTCCGGATCGAAATCGGCCTGCGCCCATGAGTTCGCGCCATGGATGCGGTAGATGACCAGCGGCTCCATCAGCGTCAGCACGTCGCCGTAGAGCGGCGCGGTCGGGTTCATGAAGCTGTCGAAACCCTTGGTCAACTTCTCGGGGACGGGAAAGACGTGCTTGAGGAACTCGCGCGACCACGCGTTCCCGGTCGTCGGCGCCCACTGGTACATGCCGGTCTCGATCAGGCTGCGGCGGATTTCCTCGGGCGGGATCGAGCTGGCGTAGTTGGGAAACATGGTGCCGTTCGGCACGCCGTCGCGGTCGGCGTTGAGCATCGGGAACTGCACCTTGCTGACGCCGTCGCGCCACACGGCGAGCACCCGCTCGGCGATCTGCGGCAGGTACATGTCGTCGGAATCGAGGAAGAAGACGATGTCGCCGGTCGAGGCGGCGAAAGCGACGTTCGCCGCCGCCGGCTGACCCTGGTTCTCGGTGAAGATGATTCGGTCGATCCGGTCCCGATACCGCTCGATCACCTCGCGCGAGCGGTCGGTCGAACCGTCGTCGACGACGACGATCTCCTTGTCGCCGCAGCGCACCGCGAGCGCGCTCTCGATGGCTTGGCCGACGTAATCGGCATAGTTGTAGTTGGTGACTAGAATCGAGACGCGGCGGGACACGGCTCACCTTGGAATCGGGGCGTGAGCAAAACGGGCGTCGGACCTCTTGGTTCCGTGCGGCCGAGGTGGAGAGCCCCGGCTTCGATGCCCACTCGCCCGGCGCCTCGGCCAGCGTCGCGGCGCGGCTGCGGGGCGTCCGCTCCAAAGGGCGTCCCGTCGGTGCCCCCTGTATTGATAGCCAGGATTTGATCCGACCGGAAATATGATAACCGTCACCTACGGAAACTTGCGCCAGGAGACGCCCACATGCCTCGCAGCTTCGCCGTCGGCGAGCGCTTCGGAGCCTTCATCGACGCTCAAGTAAGGAATGGACGCTACAGCAACGCCAGCGAGGTGGTACGCGACGCGCTGAGACTCCTGGAAAGTCAGGAGAAGCTGCGCGAACTCCATGCGGAGCTGCGGCACCTCGCGGAGGAAGACCGTGCAAGCGACCCGTCGGACGGGGAGCGCGGCGCCATACTCGACCGGCTGGAAGACAAGTACCGCACGATTATCGCGCGCCGCCAGGAGTGAAGCGCTTTCGCATGAAACGTCGTCGCCAGGAGCGCGGCAGTCCCGTCGAGCGCGGGGTTCATGAAAATGTCGCGCCAGTCCCTGGCGCCATGCGGGCCGACCCAGCCCGCGGCGTCCGCGCCGAGCAGTTCCTTTCCTCAATGCCAGCGTGCCGGTTGGACGAGCGTGCGGAATCCGAGTCGGCGTAACGCCCGTTCCCCTTAGCTTTCCTTCTGCGCAGGCTTCGGGCCACGCGTATGCGGCTGCTTACGCCGATATTGATCACTTCTGCATGGACCGCGCGGGTTTGGAATCGCTAACACACGAAAGCGGTCGACCAGCCCGGCAGCACCGTTGCGGGTGGGGATCTCGCCGAAGGGCACCGTGCTTCGGCGGCCAGGACTTGACCCGACCGTAAAAATGATAACTGTTATCTATGGGAGCTTCCGCTAGGAGATACCCTCATGCCCCGCAGCTTCGCCCTCGGCGAGCGCTTCGAAACTTTCATCGACGAGCAGGTGAAGAGCGGACGCTACAACAACGCCAGCGAGGTGGTACGCGACGCGCTGAGGCTCCTGGAGGATCAGGAAAAGCTGCGCGAACTCCGGTATGCCGAACTGCGGCGCCTCATGGACGAAGGCCGTGCTAGCGGCCTTTCGGATGAGGACGGCGATGCCGTGCTCGGCCGGCTGGAGGACAAGTACCGCGCGATGATCCCGCGCCGCGGGGAGTGATGCGCTTCCGCTTCAGCAGGCGAGCGGAAATCGATATCGAAGGGATCGGCGACTTCATCGCACGCGACAATCCGAGACGGGCGCTGTCCTTCGTGATGGAACTGCGCAGCCGATGTAGAGCACTTGCCGACTTTCCCGAAGCCTTCCCGCTCTGCCCCGAGTTCGGCGAGGGAGTGCGGTTGGCCGTGCATAACGGAAACTACTTGATCTTCTATCTCGTGCACGGCGACCTGCTGGAAATCCGCCGCGTCATTCACGGAGCGCGGGATTGGTTGGCTCATTCGGAATAAGCGGCAACCGATAAAAAGTGAGTCATCTCCAACTTACTAAGCCCTTCGCTTCCCCTGCCCTGCCCCGGCCAGCGCCGTGCGCTTCACAAGCTCGCTCGACGGCGGCGGCATCGCGGCCGGGGCGGCGTCGGGCTTCGCTTCCCTGGCGATCTTCGCCAAGTCCTGGAGGAGCCGGCTGGCGCCGGCGACGCGCTGCTTGGCGTCTTCCCAGCTCCGGATGAAGACCAGCTTCTGGTCG
>DASWRT010000224.1:0-3310 GCA_036403035.1 Allostellaceae bacterium
ATGCTGCCGGTCTTCCCGCTCAGCGGGGCGCTGTTGCTGCCGCGCGGCCGCCTTCCCCTGCGGATCTTCGAGCCGCGTTATCTCAACATGACGAACGATGCGCTCGGCAGCGAACGCATGATCGGCATGGTGCAGCCGAACGATCCGCACGCCGGCGGCGCGCACTCACCGCTCTATCGGACCGGCTGCGCCGGCCGGATCACCAGCTTCAGCGAGACCGCCGAAGGGCATCTCCTGATCACGCTGACCGGAGTCGCCCGGTTCGGGATCGCCGAGGAGCTGCCGCTGCTGCGCGGCTACCGGCGGGTCGTCGCCGACTGGTCGCCCTTCGCCGACGACTTCGTCGAGGAGACGGAACCGCTGGCCGACCGCCCGCGCCTGTTGACCGGGCTCAAGTCGTTCTTCAAGCTGCACGGCATCTCCGCCGAGTGGCAGGCGATCGAGCAGACGCCGGACGAGCGGCTGGTCACGACGCTGGCGATGATCTGCCCGTTCGACCCGACCGAGAAGCAGGCGCTGCTGGAGGCGAAAACCCTCGCCGAGCGCGCCAAGCTGATGACCGGCCTGATCGAGATGGCGGTGATAAACGGACCGGCAGCCGGCGATACCCCCATGCATTGAGAGCGCCACGATGACGCCGAACGAGACGACGCCCGCCGCACCATCTGCCTCCGCGCCGGATACCGGCATCGATCCGAAGCTGCTGGAGATCCTCGTCTGCCCGCTGACCAAGGGACCGCTGCGCTACGACCGCGCGCGCCAAGAGCTGGTCAGCGAGAAGGCGCGGCTTGCCTACCCGATCCGCGACGGCATTCCGATCATGCTCGTCGACGAGGCGCGCGCGCTCGGCGACGACGAGAGCCCTGGCCCCGCGCCGCAGGTCCCGCCGTCATGAGCGGCGGTTCCTTCGGCACGCCGCATTGGCCGACCGAGATCCGGCTCCGAAAGTCGGAGAAGCTGCTGGAGATCGAATTCGACGACGGCGCGCACTTCCGCCTGCCGGCCGAATATCTGCGCGTCGAAAGCCCGTCGGCCGAGGTGCAGGGGCACGGGCCGGGACAGAAGCAGCTCGTCGCCGGCCGCGCCCATGTCGGCATCATGGCGGTCGAACCGATCGGCAACTACGCGGTGCGGATCGTCTTCGACGACCTGCACGACACCGGCATCTATTCCTGGACCTATCTCTACGAACTCGGCCGCGAGCAGGATACGCGCTGGCGCGACTACCTCGCGGCGCTCGAAGAGAAGGGCCTGAGCCGGGAGCCCTCGGCGTCGGCATCCCCGCCGCGCCGGGGCGGCGGCTGCGGCTGAGCGCTCCTTCCGCTACAGCCGTTCGCCGCGCACCAGCCGCGGCAAGGCGCCGACCGTGCCCATCGCGTGCCGCATCAGCAGCCGCTTCAGCGGCGGCACGCGATTGACCGCGGCGAGGCCGAGGTCGCGGGCCCAGCGGACGGGCGCGACATCGTTCGAGAAGAGCCGGTTGAGACCGTCCGTCACGGCGGCCAGCGCGACCGTGTCCGGGCGGCGCCAGCGCTCGTAGCGGGCCAGCGTGTCGGCGTTCCCGATGTCGAGCCCGAGACGGCGCGCATCGACGGCCAGCTCCGCCAACGCCGCGATGTCGCGGATGCCGAGATTGAGCCCCTGCCCTGCGATCGGATGGATGACGTGCGCCGCCTCGTTGATCAGCGCGAGCCGGTCCGCCGCGAACCGCTCGGCGAGCAGGAACGACAGCGGGTAGGCCCAGCGCGGCCCTTCCAGTTCGAGGTCGCCGAGGAAGTCGCCGAAGCGTGCAGCCAGCTCCGCGGTGAAGTCGGCCTCGCCGAGCGCCATCATTGCCGGCGCCAGATCGGCGCGCTCGGTCCAGACGATCGAGGAGCGGTTGCCGCCGGTCATCGGCAGGATCGCGAACGGTCCCGCCGGCAGGAAATGCTCCACCGCGATGCCGCCGTGCGGCCGTTCGTGACGGACCGTGCAGACGATGCCGGCCTGCGGATAGGACCACGCGACGGTGCGGATGCCGGCCTCGCGCCGCAGCGCCGAGTTCTTGCCGTCGGCGGCGACGACCAGCGACGCGGCGAGCCTCCGTCCGTCGGCCAAGTGTGCGACGGCGCGGGCCGGCGCGGACTCGACGCGGGCGACGGCGGCGGGGGCGAGATGGCGGAGCGTCGGCAGCGCGGCGGCGCGGGACAGCAGGGCGCGGCGCAGGATGCGGTTCTCGACGATGTAGCCGAGCGGGGCGTCGCCGAGGTCGGCATGGTCGTAATGCAGGAACAGCGGCGCGTCCTGGTCGGCGACGCGGATCTCCAGGATCGGTTCGGCCCAGGCGGCGGCGCCGGCCCAGACGCCGATCCCGTCGAGAACGCGCTGCGCCCCCCAGGCGATCGCCGACGTGCGCCCGTCGAAACCGGCATCCAGCGTCGCCGCGGGATCCTCGCGGTCGACGACCGCGACCTCCAGCCCGCCGCTCGCCAAGGCGACGCCGCAGGCCAACCCGGCCAGCCCTCCGCCTACGACGACGGCATCGAGGACGAGATCGGCGGAGGACAATACGGCGGCGGCAGTCATGCGCCGCACCATGCGACGCGCCGCCAAGCCTGTCCAGAGGCGCCCGGTCGCACGGCAGCTCATTCTTTGTGCATTCGCCGACCGAAACGGCGGATTCGGCACTTCTTGCCTATTGTTTATGCAATTGCGCGCGGAGAAGGCGGATGACGGCGGCGCTCCACGGATTGGCACGGATCTTGTTTGAAGGGGACGGACGAAGCTGCGCCCGCGCAGGCGTGCCGAGCTGGAGGTGCCGATGTTGTCCGTCCCGTATCGATCTCTCATTTTGCGACTCTCGGCCGCGCTCGCCGCCGCCGTGCCGTATGCCGCGCACGCCGAGGACGCCGCGGCGCCTGCTGCTGCTGCGGCACCTGCGGCGGCGGCGGCGGCGGCCGGCATCAACAGCGGCGACACCGCGTGGATGCTGACGTCGACGGCGCTGGTGCTGATGATGACGATCCCGGGACTGGCGCTGTTCTACGGCGGCATGGTGCGCAAGAAGAACGTGCTGGCGACGGTGATGCAGAGCTTCGCGATCACCTGCCTGGTCACCGTGCTGTGGACGGTGCTCGGCTACAGCCTCGCCTTCACCGAAGGCTCGCCCTACATCGGCGGGCTCGGCCGGCTGGTGCTCGCCGGGATGGGCCTGGACGCGGTCAACGACCTCGCCAAGACGATCCCGGAATCGGTCTACATGACCTACCAGATGACGTTCGCGATCATCACCCCGGCGCTGATCTGCGGCGCCTTCGCCGACCGCATGAAG
>DASWRT010000225.1:0-9164 GCA_036403035.1 Allostellaceae bacterium
TACGTTTCTCGGCATCCCGCACCAAGCTCTGCATCCAGGCGATGGCGGCCAGCCGCACGCCTTCGGTGACGGGCGCCACATGGTGCAGGAAGGTGGTCGGATAGACGATCGCGTCGCCGGCCGGCAGCTTGATCTTCTGGGTGCCGTACTCGGTGTGGATCACCAGCTCGCCGCCGCCATAGGTCGCCGGGTCGCTGAGGAACAGCGTCATCGAGAGGTCGATGCGGACCGGGTCGTCGGTAGGATTGCCGATCGCGTTGTCGACATGGTCGCCGTATGTCATGCCGGGCTTGTACCGGCTGATGATCGGCGGAAGGATCCGCTTCGGGCGTGCGCCGACGATGAAGGTCTGGTTGCGGTTGACTGCGCCGAAGAACAGCGCGTTCAGTTCCTCGCGCCGCTTGCGCGAGGGTTCGAGTTCCTCGTTGCGCTTGGCGTCGCTCACCAGACGGCCGGCCGTCCCCCGGCCGTCGACGAACGTCTCGCTCGCCGCAATCCGGCGCAGCCGTTCGAGTTCGTCGGGGAGGAGGACGTTTTGCAGCCAGAGAAGCATTGCGGTACGCGGGATCCGGAAGGACGCCGGCGGCTGATGTAACACAGCGCACGCGCGAATGCCGTAGAAAAGGCGTCGTGCGTCCAGACGCCACGCGATGTTCAACCGGCGTCCAGGCATCGTCGCCTTGCTGACCGTACCGGCGGCCTCGGATACTCCACCGCCGGTTGCCGAGGATTTCTACGCGGCGGGCCCGTTCGCGCGACGGATGCCGGTCCCTGCTGTCGGAAGGAAAGGCACGGCGCTGCGCGGAAGCCGCCGTGCCCGGATCCCAAGACACGACAACGCGGAAGGACGACGCCATGGCGGCGCAACAAGACGACATCAACCGGTCGCAGCATCAACCCACGCCGGGCGGCGGAACCGGCGGCGGCGGGACGGGGGCCGGCGCGGTCCCGCCGGACAGTCCGGGAAGCGATCAGGCCGGCATCGTCGGCAGCGGCGCGGTGTGGCACATGCACGACCACGACCAACAGGCTTCGGGCGGCGATGCCGGCCAAGCGGATCGACCTGTCGCAGCCCGGCGTGCTCGGCGACGAAACCGAGGAGCAGAACCTCGGTCAGCCCGGCGATCCCGGCGCGCGGATTACGAAGGAGGCCGAGGCGGCCTTCGCCGGCAACAAGCCGCAACGGCCGGACTACCCGGACGAGTTGGTTGCGCCGGACGACGGCGAAAAGCGGTAACGCGGTAGGACGGGAGCGACGTGGCGCGCAACGCCGGGTCGCTCCTGTTGCGTTCGGCGGCGGCGATAGGCGATCAGCGCCCGGTTGTGGTGGCCGCCCTGGTCTCGGGCTATATAACGGGCAAGCCGCGACGGCGTCGTCGCGGCGCGTTGCTTGGAATGGAGAGGGGCCGGCCTTGGCGGAGTGGGAACAGTTCTTCGATCTCGACGCCTTCCGCGGCACGAAGCTGGCGGGTGAGCCGTTCCCCTATCTGACCGTGCCGCGCTTCATCCGCCCGGACGTGTTCGAACGGCTCGATCGCGAGTTCCCGGCAATCGCGGAACCGGGCAGCTTTCCGCCGAGCGAACTCAGCTACGGCGCCTACTTCCAGTCCTTCCTCGACGCGCTGGCGAGCCCCGGCTTCCGCGAGCTGTTCGCGGAGAAGTTCGGCATGGTGCTCGGCGAGTTCGCGCCGCTCGTCACGGTGCGCGGCCGGATCCGCAGCACGGACGGCAGGATCCACACCGACACGCGGTCGAAGCTGATCACCGTCCTGCTCTACTTCAACCGCGATTGGGACGACAATGGCGGTAGGCTCCGCCTGCTCCGCTCGCCGGACGATCTCGACGACTGGGTCGAGGAGATCCCGCCGGTGAACGGGCAGCTCCTCGCCTTCCGCGTCACCGCCAATTCCTGGCACGGCCATCTGCCGGCTTCCGGTCCGCGCCGCGCGATCCAGCTCAACTGGGTCACCGACCCCGAGGTGCTGCACCGCGAGGAGACGCGCCACCGCATGTCGGCTCGGGTCAAGAAGCTGACGTCGTTCCTGCGGCCGCGCGCCGCCGCCCAGCCCTGATGACGGCGACCGCCGGCGATATCGCCGCGAACTTCGCCGAGATCCGCCGCCGCATCGCCGAGGCGGAGGCGCAGTCCGGCCGGGCGGCGGGATCGGTGACGCTCATTGCGGTCAGCAAGACCAATCCTGTCGAAGCGGTCGAAGCGGCGCTCGCCTTCGGGCACCGCCATTTCGGCGAGAACCGCGTCCAGGAAGCGGAGGCCAAGTTTCCGCTGCTCAAGGCGGCGCATCCCGACCTGGAGCTGCACCTGATCGGCCCGCTCCAGACCAACAAGGTCAAGAACGCGGTCGCCCTGTTCGACGTGATCGAGACGGTCGACCGGCCGAAGCTCGCCGAGGCGCTGGCCGCCGAAATGGCCCGCGCCGACCGCCGGCCGCGCTGCCTCGTCCAGGTGAATATCGGGGAGGAGCCGCAGAAGGCGGGCGTCCTGCCGGACGACGCCGACGCCTTCATCGAGGATTGCCGGAACCGGCTGGGGCTCCCGGTCGCCGGTCTGATGTGCATCCCGCCGGCCGACGACGAACCGTCGCTGCACTTCGCCCTGCTCCGCAAGATCGCGCGGCGTCACCAAGGGCTCGACGTGCTCAGCATGGGGATGAGCGCCGATTTCGAGATCGCGATCCGGTTCGGCGCAACCCTTGTGCGGGTCGGGACCGCGCTGTTCGGCGCGCGGCCGAAACCGTCGCCTGAATCGTAGCCGGAAAGCTTTTCAAAAAAGGAAATGCTGAACGCATTTCCTATCGTCTGCCTCATATGAAAAGGCAGTGGTGCGCAAAGCCTCTACTGTGAGACATCGACCCGGCCGCCGCGGTACGCTGCCGGTTGGCCGGACCGGTCCTGCTGCATCCGGGCATATTTGTTGAGCGCATCGAGCATCCGCTGCGAGATCTCGACGGGCGGGTTGCTCGGCAGCGCGGCGTTCCCGGCGGCTGATGCAGGCAATGCGGTCGGCACCGGCTGCGCCGGCATTGCGGCCGCGGCGACGGTGGTGGCTGCCGCCATGCTCGACCGCATCGGCCGGCCTTGCGCGAAGCCGGGGATCGGCGGGAGCTGAAGGGGAATCGGCGTGTTGTTGAGCGGTCGCGCGGTCGCGGCTCCCATGCTGCCGCGGGCTCCGGCGGCGGGGCCGAGCAGGCGGCGCTGCGAGGCAGCGCTCTGCGCGAGGAATGCCGGATTGGCGTCACCGTCGCCATCACCTCTCGCGGCGACCTGAAAGGGCGAGATCGAGCGCGTCGTCCCGCCGGTAGCGATTGCGGGCGGCATCGCCTGCCCGGCTGCCGCCGTTTCGACAGCCGCCGCTGTTGCATGCGCTGCCGCCGGTGCGGCATCCGGAGTGTTCTTGCCGGCAATAGCCGCCGCGCCGGCGCTGTCGCCATCCGCTGCCGGTTTCGACGCGACTTGCGTGCCCGCCGCCGGGTCGCCGGCCCCCTCCGGTGTTACCATCGCCAGCACGTGCTCGCCGAGATCCTTACCGGACTCCTCCCGCAACGCGACGTTCACCATGCCGGTGATGAAGCCTAAAGGACCGCCGAACAGCGTGTCCCCGACGACGCGCGGCACGTTGCCGATCTCGTCGCCGGTGATCGCGCGGTAGAGCGTGCTGACGACTGGAATGTGCTGAAGCGGGTTGATCGTGTCGATCAGGTCGCCGAACCCGAACTCCTTGCCCTGCCAGACATGCGGCTGCCCTGCCGGCGGCTTCTGTCCGGGCCAGGGTTGCGGCGGGTCGAGCGACAGCGGCGTTTCCATGCGAGCCTCCGCCGCCATACCAGCAAACGCGATGCCAGCGGAGATACCCATATTCTCAAGGGCTTGGCTCCACGGCTGGAGGGTTGCCCCGGCATATTCTGCCGGGCGGGCGGCAGGATCTTTCAACCAAGGGCAGTTGCGGAACGCTACGGTTAGTTGCTGAGGACGTAGCGGTATGCTACATAAAAAAATCATGGAGATCGTATATCTCCGCGATGCCCGGAATGCGCTGAAGCGACTGCCGGTTGACCTGCGCCGGAAATTCCTGCGGGCGTTCGAGGCAATCGCGGCGGGCGAGGCACGGGAACTCGACGTTAAGCCGTTGACGGGGCGGTCGGAAAACCGTCTCCTAATCGGCGGCTTCCGGGCGATTTTCGAGATGGACGACGGGAGGCTGATCGTAATGCTGATCGGCCCGCGTGGAGACGTTTACAAGAAAATGCGCGAGGAGCCGGCCGATGAGTTCCGTCGAGAATGACGTAACGGTGCTGTTCGATCAGGACGGCAAGCCGACGCACGTCGTGCTCTCCTGGGAACAGTATGATCGCCTCCGGCGAAGCGCCGGGCCGGCTGCGCTGGTTTCCGGCGGCTTCCATGGAGCGCCGGACGACCTGGAAGACGCTGATGACATTGCCGCGGCGCAAGCCGGTGCCGCCGCGAAACATCGCGAGGCCGCTCTCGTCGCCGGAGTATCCGAACGGCTCGGCGCCGAGATCACGCTCGGCATTCCGCATGAAGTCGTCACCCGCGAGGCGGACGGCATGCATCCGGTGCGCGCTTGGCGGGAGCATCGGAGATTGAGCCAGACACAGCTTGCCGCCAAGTCAGGCATCAGCCGCGCCTACTTGGCGCAGATCGAAGCGGGTGAGCGGACAGGCACTTTGGACGTGGTGAGTCGGCTGGCCCGGAAGCTGGGCTGCCTCGTCGAGGATCTTATCCCGAATTCCGCCTGACGGAGCCAAGGCCCCTTCGCCGACACCGGCAGATCGCCGCTACAGGAGATGCCCGCTGCGCGTCGCCTTGGTCCGGAGGTAATGCTCGTTATGGCTGTTCGACGGAAAGGCGTGCGGCACCCGCTCCACGACCGCGATGCCGCAACGGTCGAGCGCCGCGACCTTCTCGGGGTTGTTGGTGAGGAGCCGCACGCGGTCGAAGCCGAGCTGCCGCAGCATCTCGACCGCCGGGAGGTAGATGCGCTCGTCGGCGGCGAAGCCGAGCTGGACGTTGGCGTCGACGGTGTCGAAGCCGCGATCCTGGAGCTGGTAGGCGCGGAGCTTGTTGACGAGGCCGATGCCCCGTCCCTCCTGCGCCAGATAGAGCAGGACCCCGCCGCCGGCCTTGGCGATCGCCGCGATCGCGCCGCGGAGCTGGTCGCCGCAGTCGCAGCGCAGCGAGCCCAGCAGGTCGCCGGTGAAGCACTCGGAATGGATACGCGCCAGCACCGGGTCGGCCGGGTCAGGCATGCCGACGACGATCGCGAGATGCTCAAGCCCGCCGTCGGCCGGGCGAAAAGCGACGATCCGCGCATCCTCGGCATCCGCCAGCGGGACGCGCGCCTCGGCGACGCGGCGCAGCGCGCGGGCGGCGACGGCGTGATAGGTGAAGACGTCCTCGGCTTCGAGCAGCACCGCGCGCTCGCGCTCGGCCAGCGAGCCGGCGGTGGCGGGATCGATCGCGACCACGATGGCTGCCGGCAGCAGCCGCGCCAGCTTCGCCAGCTCGATCGCGGCGTCGGCCGGGGAGCGCGCCGGCACCGGTATCACAGCGACCGGAGGCGGTTCCACCGCCGCCGCGGCGCCCGAACGGGCCGGATCGGCGAGGTCGCGAAAGAGAAGGGCGTCGGCAGGCCGTCCGCCCGCCGGGCGCAGCAGTACCGCACCCCCGGCGTCCATCGTCGGTTCGACGAGGCCGAGCACTTCCGCCCGTCGCCGCGTCACGGCGAGAGCGGGTACGCTCCGGCCGAGCGACGCGAGCCGCTCCAGATCCTCCGGCGTCGCCGTTTCGGCCGCATGCACCAGCACGGCCGCTGGACTTTTCGCAGCCGTTCGCACGACCACAACCTGCCCGCGGCGCAGATCGGCCACAGCGCGATCGATGCTCGCCAGCACCGGCGCGGCATCCGCGGACGGCGGGCCGCCGGTCTGCTGCGGCGACGTGGCGGCGGTGGCGCGGTCTGCTTCCAGGGCTACACTCCCGTTCCAGGGCGACGGAACCCCGGCCGCTTCCGGGCGTTCGGCGCGCGTCAATACATAGGCGACCGTATGCCCGGCGGACAGATCTTGTTGCGCAAGGCTATGATCGGCTGCGTGCAACGCCGATGACCGATCCCGCGCGTCCCGCCGCCGCCATCCGAGATCGCCTTTGACTCCTCTCGTCTTCCTTGTCCCCGGCCCGCTTGCTCAGATCACCGGCGGCTATCTCTTCGACCGGCGCGTCGTCGAGGGAATGCGGGCCGCTGGCCGGCGGGTCGACGTGCACGAGCTGCCGGGCCGTTTCACCGCCGGCGATCCCGTCGCGGCGGCGGCCGTGCGGGCCGTTCTCGCCGCGCTCCCCGACGGAACGGCGGTCGCCTTCGAAGGACTCGCGCTGCCGGGCGTCGCACCGGCGCTCGCCGGCGATGATAGCGGCGGCGGGACGGCGGAACGCCTGCGCCTCGTCGCGTTCCTGCACCATCCGCTGGCATCGGAGACCGGACTGCCGCCGGGCGAGGCGGCTGCGCTCGCGGCGATCGAGCGCGCCTGCCTGCCGCGGCTTGCCGGCGTGATCTGCCCCAGCCGCGCCGCCGCGGCGGCGGTAGCCGCCTACGGCGTCGCCCCGGACCGCATCGCCGTCGTGCCGCCCGGACTTGACAGGCCGGCAAGCCCGCCCGAACCGTCGCCGGCTAACGGCGGGCCGGTTCGTCTGCTCTGCGTCGCGACCCTGACGCCGCGCAAGGGGCACCTCGTCCTGCTCGATGCGCTGGCGCAGCTCGCCGACCTCGACTGGCGCCTCGTCTGCATCGGCGGCGTCGACCGCGATTCGGCGACTGCCGAGGCGGTCCGGGCGCGGATCGCGGAAGACGGCACGCTCCGCGGCCGGGTCACGCTCGCCGGGGAATGGCAGCCGGACCGTCTCGGCGAAGCCTATGCGGCGGCCGACCTGTTCGTCCTGCCGTCGTTCCACGAGGGCTTCGGCATGGCCTATGCCGAAGCGATGGCCTACGGCCTGCCGGTGGTGGCGACGGATGCCGGGGCGATCCCGCAGACCGTGCCGCGCGACACGGCGGGCCTGCTCGTCCCGCCGGGCGACCCGGCCGCGCTGGCGGCGGCGCTGCGCCGCGCGATCAGCGACCCGGCGCTGCGCCTGCGGCTGCGAAGCGGCGCGCTCGCGGCTGCATCGCGGCTGCCGGGCTGGCCGGAAACCGTCCGGCGCTGGGGCGAGGCGTTCGACCGTCTCGTCTCGTAACCCGCCTGCGGGCGCGGCGCTTCCCTTGCCGCGTCCTGCGCGCGAGCAAACATTGCTTTCTGTCCAGCAAGGGAGAAGATCATGCCGCGTGCGCTCTGGAAGGGTCAGGTGATCGCCGAGTCCGATCGGTTCGAACTGGTCGAAGACAACGTCTACTTCCCGCCGGAGGCGATCCGGCGCGAGTTCTTTCATCCTGCCCGGACGACGACGGTCTGCCCGTGGAAGGGCACCGCGCACTACTTCACGCTGGCGGTCGACGGGCAGGAGAACGCGGACGCCGCGTGGTATTATCCCGATCCGAAGCCGGCGGCACGGAACATCAAGGACCACGTCGCCTTCTGGCGGGGCGTTACGGTCGAACGGTAAGGAGCTTTAGACACCTGGGATGGGGACGTGCGGCTGACAGCGGGCGTAAAGGCGGATATAACGCGGATGGGGTTGAGGACGCGCCGCCGCACCGGTTTTTCAGCGCCGCGTCGGAGCAGAAATGACAGCATCCCGCAAGATCCTCCTGGTCGACGACGACGTCGCCCTGCGCCGGTCGCTGGCCGAGCAGCTCGCACTGAACGACGAGTTCCTGCCGTTCGAGGCCGGCACCGCCGCCGAGGCGCTGGAGCACGCGCGGACGGCGCGCTTCGACGTGGTGCTGCTCGATGTCGGGCTGCCGGACATGGATGGGCGCGAGCTGTGCCGGATGCTGCGCGACGAGGGGCTGCGCGCGCCGATCATGATGCTGACCGGCGCCGACAGCGAGGCCGATACCGTGCTCGGCCTCGATTCCGGCGCCAACGACTACGTCATCAAGCCGTTCCGGCTGAACGTGCTCCTGGCCCGGCTGCGCGCCCAGCTCCGGCAGCATGAGCAGAGCGACGACGCCGTCTTCACGATCGGACCCTACACCTTCCGGCCGAGCGCCAAGCTGCTGGTCGACGAGAGCCGGCGCCGCAAGGTCCGCCTCACCGAGAAGGAGACGGCGATCCTCAAGTTCCTCTACCGCGCCGGAGACAAAGTCACCGGGCGCGACACGCTGCTCGGCGAGGTCTGGGGCTACAACGCGGCGGTCACGACGCACACGCTGGAGACTCATGTCTACCGCCTCCGCCAGAAGATCGAGCGCGAGCCGTCGCGAGCGGAGATCCTGATCACCGAGCCCGGCGGCTACCGCCTGGTGCCCTGACCGTTGCGGATACACTGGACTGAACCAAGCACCTTATCCGGTGATTGGGCCGCGCGGGTGTGACGGCCATCACATCTCCAAAGCATTTTCGTTGCCTTGGACGGCGAAACCGGTCAGCCTCGATCACGGCAAAGTGGCACTTTGCCGAAGGCCTGCCCACTTTAAAGGTATGGACCGGCCGGGCTATGAGACAGGGCTTTGAATGGCGCACCAGGACGCGCAGCAGGAATTCAACGGATTACCGCCGGGCGAGATGTCGGTTCGTTTTTGGGGCGTGCGGGGCAGCATCGCTTGTCCGGGGCCTGAAACGGTACGGTACGGCGGCAACACCTCCTGCTTGGAAGTATGGTGCGGCGACCGCATGCTGATCCTCGACGGCGGGACCGGGCTGCGCGAACTCGGCCGGGACATCATGCGCCGCGGCCAGAAGCTTGACGCCGACCTGTTCTACAGCCACACGCATTTCGACCATATCTGCGGCCTGCCCTTCTTCGCGCCCTCCTTCGTTCCGGGCTATGTGATCCGCATGTGGGCCGGTCATCTCCTGCCGGAGAACACGCTGGAGAATGTGCTCTGCGGCATGATGATGGCGCCGCTGTTCCCGGTGCCGATGGGCATGCTCAACGCCGACGTCGCGTTCAACGACTTCCGTTGCGGCGAGACGCTGACGCCGCGCCCCGGCATCGTGCTGCGCACCGCACCGCTCAATCACCCGAACGGC
>DASWRT010000226.1:0-4827 GCA_036403035.1 Allostellaceae bacterium
CTCGCGCTCGCCGGCCGGCACCGCGTCCCAGCCTTCGGCCGAGACGCGCCGGACCAGCGCGCGGTCGACGTTCAGCGCGACCATCGGCATGCGATGCATCCGCGCGAAATGGAAGAGCGGCATGTAGAGCGCCGGATCGTATCCCCAGACCTCGCTCCACCGGACCTCGTCGAGGAACGCCCGCTCGCTCAGCTCGCCGCGCACCCAGCGATCGAGCGTCGGCTGGACGCGGCGCGGGAACATCTCGAAGCCGAGGACCATGTCCGGCCGTCTGCCGTGCAGCGCCGCCACCGTCTGCAACTGCCAGCGATGGTGTTCCGCGTCGGTGTGCGTCTCGCCGAGCAGCACCACCGACCGCGCCGCGAAGCCGCCGATCGGGTCCGGCAGCGCCTGCCGGCCCTCCGGCGCGACCCATCCGCCGACCGGCACGCAGCTATGGTCGGCGGTATCAGGTTCATTCTCGGCGCTCACAGCCACTGCCGGTGCGGCGAGAAGTAGCGCCAATATGACCGCTGCAATCAATCTCCCTCTCCCGCGTGCGGGAGAGGGTCGGCGGCGGCCGACCGCGCCGGCATAGAAAAAAACAACTCGCAAAAAGAAACTCCCCTCACCCTGACCCTCTCCCGCAGGCGGGAGAGGGGATGCCAAAACCGCCGGCGCGATGCTCTCCGGCAATGTAGACGCTCCCCTTCGGCGGGCAAGCCGGGCCGCTCCTGGAAATGGCGGTATCATGATACCGCAGCCGAAAACGCTACGTTTTCTGCGGCTTCCGGGTTGACAGCGTCGCGGACGATGGCATATTGCGCGCCTTCGCGAAGTCCGGCCGATGCGTGCATGCGCGGCGGCCTCGTCGCGCTTCCCGAGTCAGGATCCATGAAGACCTATTCCGCCAAACCGTCCGACCTGGACAAGAAATGGCTTCTGATCGACGCCGACGGGCTGGTGCTCGGCCGTCTCGCCTCGATCATCGCCAACCGGCTGCGCGGCAAGCACAAGCCGACCTACACGCCGCACATGGATTGCGGCGACCACATCGTCGTGATCAATGCCGAGAAGGTTCAGCTGACCGGCAACAAGCGCAACGACGACATCTTCTACTGGCACACCGGCTATCCCGGCGGCATCAAGGGCCGCAGCAAG
This sequence comes from Allostellaceae bacterium, assembly GCA_036403035.1. GTDB lineage: Bacteria > Pseudomonadota > Alphaproteobacteria > ATCC43930 > CGMCC-115725 > DASWRT01. The sequence continues at coordinate 1,141 of DASWRT010000226.1, forward strand.
GGCCAGATCCTCGACGGACGCTATCCCGAGCGGGTGATCGAGAAGGCGGTGGAGCGCATGGTCCCGCGCGGGCCGCTCGGCCGCAAGATCATGGGCCATCTCCGCGTCTATGCCGGGGCGAGCCATCCGCACGAGGCGCAGCAGCCGACCGTGGTCGATGTCGCCGCGATGAACCCCAAGAACAAGCGAGCCTGATCCGATGGCCGACCTCCAGTCCCTCGGCACCCTCAAGGATGCGCTGACCCAGGCGCAGACCCAGGCGGCGGCGCCGACCGCCCAGCCCGCCGTCGAGGCTCAGCCGAAGATCGACGCACAGGGCCGCTCCTACGCGACCGGCAAGCGAAAGAACGCGGTCGCCCGCGTCTGGATCAAGCCGGGCTCCGGCAAGATCACCGTCAACGGCCGCGACAGCGCAGTGTATTTCGCGCGCCCGGTGCTGCGCATGATGATGAACCAGCCCTTCGTCGTGTCCGACCGCTTCGGCCAGTTCGACGTCGTGTGCACGGTGAACGGCGGCGGCCTCTCCGGTCAGGCCGGTGCGGTCCGCCACGGCATCAGCCGCGCGCTGACCTTCTACGAGCCGGGGCTCCGCCCGGTGCTGAAGAAGGGCGGCTTCCTGACCCGCGACCCGCGCGTCGTCGAGCGCAAGAAGTACGGCAAGGCGAAGGCCCGCCGCAGCTTCCAGTTCTCGAAGCGCTGATCCGGGCCGGCTGTTAGCGCTAACATCAGGGGCGTCCCACGGGACGCCCCTTTTTGTTGCGCCTTGCTCTATAGGGCGGCATAGGGCAGCGGGATGGCCCTGTTGATCTCCCTCTCCCGCTTGCTTGAGGGAGAGGGGACAAGGAAGCGAAGGAGCCGACATCCCATGAGCGCCCTGATCCTCCCGTACCGCGGCATCCTCCCGCGCATCTCGCCGCGGGCGTGGCTGGCGCCGAACGCGACGGTGGCGGGCGATGTCGAGATCGCGGCCGGCGCCAATCTCTGGTTCGGCGTCATCGTCCGCGGCGACGTCGCGCCGGTCTATATCGGCGAGAACACGAACCTTCAGGACGGCACCGTCGTCCACGTCTCGGGGCGACGGCCGCCGACCCGGATCGGCGCCAACGTCACGATCGGCCACATGGCGCTGATCCACGCTTGCACGCTGGAGGACGGCAGCTTCGTCGGCATGAAGGCGTGCATCTGCGACGGCGTCGTGGTCGAGACCGGCGCGATGGTCGCTGCCGGCGCGGTCGTGCCGCCGAACAAGCGCATCCCGACCGGCCAGCTCTGGGCCGGCAACCCGGCGCGCTATCTCCGCGCCCTGACGGCGGAGGAGCGCGCCTATATCGAGCGCCTGCCGGCCTCCTACGTCGAGCACGCCCGCGAGTACGCGGAATAGAGAGATCTTCCGGCTACCGTTTTTCGCCGTCCGCCGCCGCCGCCATGAGGCGCTGCATGTCCATGAACTTCGCCGCGTCGGCGGCGAAGGCGAAGGTGCCGTGTTCCCTAACCTCGCGCGCGGCGCGGATGAAGGCGCCGAGCGCGGCGCGGTTCATCGACGAGCCGAGGCTGATCCGCCGTACGCCCGCCTCCGCCAGGTCGGCTACCGTGAAGCGCGGGCCGACGAGCCCGGCGACGATGTTGACCGGCTTCGACACCGCGGCGCAGACCGTGCGGATCGCGTCGAGGGTGGGCAGGCCGGGCGCATACAGCACGTCGGCCCCGGCGGCCTCGTAGGCTTGCAGCCGGCGGATCGTTTCGTCGAGGTCCCGGTGGCCGAACAGGAAGTTCTCGGCCCGCGCCGTCAACATGAACGGAAAGGGCAGGGAGCGGGCCGTCTCGGCCGCCGCGGCGACCCGTTCGACCGCCAGCGTGAAATCATAGATCGGCCGCTCGCGGTCGCCCGTGGTGTCCTCGATCGAGCCGCCGACGAGGCCCGCGGTTTCGGCGGCGAGCCGGATCGTCTCCGCCGCGTCCTCCGGCGCGTGACCGAAGCCGTTCTCCAGATCGGCCGACACCGGCAGGTCGGACGCCTCGACGATCGCACGGGCGTTGGCGAGCGTCTCGTCCCGCGTCAGCAGGGCCGCACCGTCGCGCCGGCCGAGCGCGAAGGCAAGGCCAGCGCTGGTCGTCGCCAGCGCCTCGAACCCGAGCGCGGCGAGGATGCGCGCCGTCCCGGCGTCCCACGGGTTCGGGATCACGAACGCGCCGGGACCTTCGTGCAATGCCCGGAATTTCGCGGCCTTTTCGGCTTGGGTGCTCTCCATCCCCTGGCTCCGTCTCCCGTCATCCCTGCGGCTGACAGACGCGCGGGATTTGCCTTCCGCTCCGCCGCATGGACACAATGGCACACTTGACGCACGGCCAGAACGGATGACGCTTCGGCTGCTGCCGTACCGTAGGGAGTGCCAGGAGAGGAGCGCCGCGCCATGCAGAACATCCGGATCGATGCCGACCGGCTGTGGGACAGCCTGATGGAGATGGCGAAGATCGGCGCCACCGAGAAGGGCGGCGTCTGCCGCCTCGCGCTGACCGATCTCGACCGGCAGGGCCGCGACCTCTTCGTCCGCTGGTGCCGCGAGGCCGGCTGCACGGTCACGGTCGACCGGATGGGCAACATCTTCGCCCGCCGCCCCGGCCGCGACGATTCCTTGCCGCCCGTGATGACCGGCAGCCATCTCGACACGCAGCCGACCGGCGGCAAGTTCGACGGCATCTTCGGCGTGCTCGCCGGGCTGGAGGTGATCCGCACGCTGAACGATTGCAACTACCAGACGCAGGCGCCGATCGAGGTCGCGGTCTGGACCAACGAGGAAGGCTCGCGCTTCGCCCCGGCGATGACCGCCTCGGGCGTCTTCGCGGGCGTGTTCGACCTGGAGTACGGGCTGTCGCGCGCCGACAAGGACGGCAGGACAATGGGCGAGGAGCTGGCCCGGATCGGCTATGCCGGCGACGCCCCGTGCGGCGGCCGTCCGATCGCGGCGCTGTTCGAGGCGCATATCGAGCAGGGGCCGATCCTGGAGGCGGAGAGGAAGACGATCGGCATCGTCACCGGCGCACAGGGACAGCGCTGGTACGAGATCACGATCACCGGGCAGGAGGCGCATGCCGGCCCGACGCCGATGGCGCGCCGCCGCGACGCGCTGGTCGGCGCCTCGCGCCTCGTACTCGAGGTCAACCGCATCGGCCTGGAGAACCAGCCCTTCGCCTGCGCCACCGTCGGGCTGATCCAGTCCAGTCCGAATTCGCGCAACACCATCCCCGGCAAAGTGTTCTTCACCGTCGATTTCCGCCATCCCGACGACGCGGTGCTGACGCGGATGTCCGACGCGCTCCGCGACGCCGTCGACCGCGTCAGGCAGGAACTGCGGCTGGAGGCCGAAATCGACGAGATCTGGTACTCGCCGCCTGTCCGGTTCGCCGACTCCTGCGTCGAGGCGGTGCGAAAGGCGGCCGATCGGCTGGACTACCCGCACATGGACATCGTCTCCGGCGCCGGCCACGACGCTGTCTATGTCAGCCGGGTCGCGCCCACGGGCATGATCTTCGTCCCCTGCGAGGACGGCATCAGCCACAACGAAATCGAGAACGCGACGCGCGACGACATCGCCGCAGGCGCCCAGGTGCTGCTGCACGCGATGCTGGAACGCGCCGACGCTGCGGCGACGGGCGGGTAGGCCGGGCGGCCGGCGGACAGAGCTTTTA
>DASWRT010000227.1:0-10490 GCA_036403035.1 Allostellaceae bacterium
TCCAGCGGCACCTGCAGATCGGCTACAACCGTGCCGCGCGCATGGTCGAGCAGATGGAGCAGGACGGGATCGTCAGCGGCGCCAATCATGTCGGCAAGCGCGAAGTCCTCGTCAGCCGCGGCGGGCGCATCAGCGGATAGCCTCGCGCATCCGATGCCGACGGCCGACGCGGGCAGTGACGGGCGGCGGCAGGGTAGTTAGCGCCGCCTTCGTCGTCATCCGCGGCGGCGGCGTCCCGCAGTCTCGGCGGGACGCAGCCGGTCGAGCCGCAGCCGGTGCCGCTCGTCGGTGAGGCGCCACGCACTGGCATAGACGGCGGCGAAAACGCCGATGCCCGCGCCGCCGGCCAGCAGGAACAGGATCAGGATCTGGTACTTCACGGCGTCGGTCGGATCCATGCCGGCCAGGATCTGGCCGGTCATCATGCCCGGCAGCGTGATCAGGCCGGCGCGCAGGCTGCGTCGCATGAACGGCTTCAGCGCGGCGAATCGATCGGCGCCGAGCGCGAGCCGCGCCTCGATCGCGGCGCGCTCCCGCATCGCCGCGGTCAACATCCCGTTCAGGCCCAGGCTCACCGCGTTCATCGTGTTGCCGAGGACGATGCCGACGAGTGGGATCGAGTAGCGCGGATCGTACCAGGGGCTCGGCCTTATGTGCGTCGTCAGCGTGAACAGCGTGACCAGCACCGTCGCCAGCGTGATCGCGCCGGCACCCAGGCTGAAGTTCCACCACCGCTTGAACCGCTGCTCCTGCCGCGACGCCACCTCGGTGCTTGCTGCCAGGATCATCACCGTGACAGCCAGCAGCGTCAGCCACGGCGAGGCAAGCGCGAACAGCGTCTTCAGGACGAGGCCGACGAGCGTGAGCTGCACGACGGTGCGGAGCGCGGCGACGAGGATCTGCCGGTCGATGCCGAGTTGCAGGACGAACGACAGCGCCGCGTTCAGCAGCACGAGGACCGCGGCGGTCGCAACATCGACGTAGGTGATCGGGATATACTGCATCAGCGTGCGGCCGTCGCTACCGCCGCCCCGTCCGACGCGGCCGCGTCGACGGTGAGCCGGCCGCCTTCGAGGCGGAGCATCCGGTCGGCGAGGCGCCGCGCCTGGGCCGGATCATGCGAGACCACCAGCAGGACGATGCCCTGGGCGCGCAGTTCGCGCAGGATGCCCTCGACGCCCGCCGCCGCCTCCGGATCGAGCGCCGACGTCGGCTCGTCGAGCAGCAGCGCGGCCGGCTTCTGGGCGATCGCCCGGAGCAGCGCGAGACGCTGGCGCTCGCCCGTCGAGAGGCGCGAGACCGGCCACTCCAAGGCGTCGGCCGGCAGGTGGACGCGCGGCAGATAGGGTGCGACCGGCGCGCTCCGGGCGAAGTGGTCGCCGACGATATCGGCCCACCAGCCGGATTCCGCGGCGACATAGGTGACAAGGCGCCGCCAGTCCGGGGCCGCCATGCGCTCGCGCCGCCGGTCGCCGAGGCGCACGGCGCCGTCGTTCGGGTCGAGGTCGGCGATCATGCGTAGGAACAGGCTCTTGCCGGCCCCCGACGGTCCCATCAGGACGGTGCATTGGCCCGGCGCTAGCGCAAGGTCGAACGGGCCGAGGCCGGGACGGCGGAGACCTTCGATCGTCAGCAAGTGCATCCTCGGAAAGCGTAAGTCGGAAGCTGGGTGGCGATGTTCCGGCCGATTCACCTCATCAAACCCCGTAGCACCGGATTTCGTCCACCCGCGCCGGTCGGATGCGGCTGGCGCGGCAGCGTCGCCGTATCCGGACCGATCCGCACAAATGGCCTGTCGATTTCCTTTACGATGATAGCCGGAGTTTCGGGGGATTCTCCTATGCCATCCAGCTAGTATATTGAAAACAATTTCATTGTCTGATTTGGCATCAAGCTTGCTTAACCAAAAAGTTAAGGTCCGGTTAAAAAAATCTGTCTCCGGTAGAAAAATGTTCCGCATAGCGCCGGGCCAATCTTTTGGGGAGTACATTTATGACCATCGGGATGAAGGCAACCGGCATTGCTCTTGGCGTCATCGTCGCGGCCCTTGCCGCCGCCGGCACGGCAAACGCCGCGATCATCAACGACACCGGCGCCAGCGCCTTCTGGGGGGCTGACTCGCACGGCTTCGGCGACGTGATCGCGAACCCCGGACAGGACGACTTCAACATCGATCAGGCGAAGGTCTATCGCAAGGGTACGACTGTCTTCGTCGACATCACCACCAAGTACGCGGACGTATCGCAGCCGTTCGAGAACACGACCGTCGGCGACGTATTCCTCAACAAGACCTGGGTGGCGGGCTCGCGGGTCACGGCGGCCGACCCGCACGGCGGGCTCGTTTCGTACCAGAATGGCGACTGGGCCTACGCCTTCAAGGTCAACGCGGACGGTACCGGGAAGCTCTATCAAGTCTCGCTCGGCACCGTCGTCACGACGCCGCCGATCCCCGGCTACATCGTCCGCGACGGGCAGCCGGTCCTGTTCAATCCCGGCGCCGGCCAAGTCGCAATCGGCGCCGGCACCTTGACGCGCACCACGGACCATATCCTCTTCGCCTTCGACGGCTCGCAGCTGCCGGTGGGCTACCTGACGAACAACGGCGTCGACTTCGCGATGTCGTGGGCGATGACCTGCGCCAACGACATCGTCGAGGGTCAGGCGACCGACGTGCCCGAACCGGCGACGCTCGCTCTGCTCGGCGCCGGACTGGCCGGCATCGGCCTGACCCGCCGGCAGCGCCGCCGGGCAGCGGCAGCCGCATAATCCCGGTACCGGCCTATCGCCGGATTGAAAGGGCGGCTCCCGCGGGAGCCGCCCTTCTTCATTCCGCCGCGCGCAGTTCCGGGGAATCCGCGTTCGCGACTGCGGCGATCTCGGCGTTGCGCTGGCTGCGCGCCGCCGCGCGGTGATCCTTCGCCAGCACGGTATATACCGCGGGCAGCACGAAGAGCGTGAACAGCGTCCCGATCGTCATGCCGGCGACGATCACGATGCCCATGCTGAACCGGCTTGCGGCGCCCGCGCCGTTCGCGGTGAGCAGCGGAAACAGGCCGACCACCATCGCCGCCGTGGTCATGAGGATCGGGCGCAACCGCACTTGGGCGGCATGCTCGATCGCGCCGCGCCGGTCCAGGTTCTCCCGCACCTGCATCTCGTTGGCGAATTCGACCATCAGGATGCCGTGCTTGCTGATCAGGCCGATCAGCGTCACGAGCCCGACCTTGGTGTAGATGTTGAGCGTCGCCGCGCCGAAGAACAGCGGCAACAGCGCGCCGAACATCGACATCGGAACGCTGATCAGGATCACCGTCGGGTCGCGCAGGCTCTCGAACTGCGCCGCCAGAACCAGGAAGATCACGATCAGCGCGAACACGATGGTGGCCGTGAGCTGGTTGCCCTCGCGCACGTACTGGCGAGAATCCGACAGATAGTCGTGCGAGAAGTCGGCCGGCAGCAGCGCGTTCGCCTTCGCCTCCAGGAAATCCACCGCCTGCCCGATCGTGACGCCCGGCATCGGTATCGCCTGGAAGGTCGCGGCGTTGAGCTGGTTGTACTGCGTCAGCGCGTTCGGCTGCGTCTCACTGCTGACCGACACGACCGTCGAGAGCGGGACCTGCTGGCCGCTCATCGTCGTGACGTAGTATCGCGTCAGCGCACCCGGCGTCAGCCGCTGGTCGCGCGGCACCTGCGGGATCACCTCGTAGGAACGCCCGTTCAGGTTGAAGCGGTTGATGTAGTTCCCGCCGACCATGACCGCGAGCGCACTGCCGATCGACTGCATGGTGATGCCGAGGTCGTTCGCCTTCGACCGGTCGATCTTGACACGAACCGTCGGGCTGTTGAAGTCGAGGTCGCTGTCAACAATCATGAACAGCCCGCTTTTTCGCGCCTCGTCCTTCAGCTGCTGCATCACCTTGTAGACGGTCTCGTAGCCGTTCGTGGAGCTGATGACCATCTGCACCGGCAAGCCGCCGGGCGTGCCCGGCAGCGGCGGCAGCGAGAACACGAACATCTGGACGCCGGGGATCTTCGAGACCGCAGCCTGCACCAGCGGCTGGAGCTTCAGGGCCGAGCGGCTGCGCTCGCCCCAAGGCTTTAGGATCATGCCGGCGAACCCCTGGTTCGGGTTCGGTGTGCCGTTGATGACGAAGCGCAGATCCGTCTCCGGGAACTGCGTCAGAGCCTCGTCGATCTGCGCGCCGTAGGTGTCGATGTAGTCGAGGTTGGCGTATTGCGGCGCCTTGGTCACGCCGAACAGGATGCCCTGATCTTCCTGCGGCGCCAGCTCCGACAAGGTGTTCGAATACAGGAAATAGAGGCTGCCGAGCACCACGACCGCGAAGAGCGCCGTCACCGGCCGGTAATTCAGCGTCGAATGCAGCCGCCGCGCGTACCAGCCCGTCACCCGCGAGAAGGTCCGGTCGACGATCCTGGCGAACCGCCCTTCGGACATCGTCCGGGTCAGGAACAGCGAGCACATCATCGGCGTCAGCGTCAGCGCGACGATGCCGGAGATGATCACCGAACCGGCGAGAGTGAACGCAAACTCGCGGAACAGCGCGCCGGTAACCCCGCTGAGGAAGCCGATCGGCGCGTATACCGCCGCGAGCGTGATCGTCATGGAGACGACCGGCCCGACGATCTCGCGCGCGCCGATCAACGACGCTTGCACCGGCGTCCTTCCCTCCTCGATGTGCCGATAGACGTTCTCGACGACGACGATCGCGTCGTCGACGACGAGTCCGATCGCCAGCACCATCGCGAGCAGCGTCAGCAGATTGAGGCTGAAGCCGAGCGCCAGCATGATCGTCGCCGCGCCGATCAGCGACAGCGGGATCGTGACGATCGGGATCACGACCGAACGCAGCGACCCGAGGAACAGGAAAATAACGACGACGACGATCAGCACCGCCTCGCCCAGCGTCGTCACGACCTCATCGATCGACGCCTGGATGAACTTCGTCGAATCGTAGGCGATCTCCATCTTCACGGTCGGCGGGAGATTGCGCTCGATCTCCGGCAGCAGCTTGCGCACGCCCTGCACCAGCGTCAGCGGGTTGCCGGTCGGCGTCGCCTGGATGCCGACGAACACGGCGTGCTGACCGTTCAGCGAGACGCTGGCGTCCGTGCTCTTGGCGCCGAGGTCGACATCCGCGATGTCCTTCAGGCGGACCAGCGCGCCGTTCTTCGCCTTCACCACCATCTGCTTGAACTGGTCGATATTCAGCAGGCCGGTGTCGGCCGTGATGGCGGTGACGGTGAAGTAGCCCTTCGTCTGGCCCGGCGCGGATTGGAAGTTGTTGGCGCGGATCGCGGCGGCGACGTCGTCGCCGGAGATGCCGCGGGCCGCCATCTTCGCCGGGTCAAGCCAGATGCGCATCGCGAAGGTCTGACCGCCCAATATGTCGGCCGAGGCGACGCCGTCGACGGTCGCGAGCAGCGGCTGCACCACGCGCGTGAGGTAGTCCGAGATTGCCGGGCTCGACAGCTCCGAGCTGGCGAAGCCGAGATACATCACGGCCGTCGTCTGGCCGGTCGATTTCAGGATGACCGGGTCGTTGGCCTCGCGCGGGATCAGGTATCGCACCTGCTGGACCTTCGACATCACGTCGGTCAGCGCCTGGCTCGGGTCGTAGTTGAGCCGGATATTGGCGGTGATGACGCTCTTGCCGGTGGTCGAGGACGAGGTGAGATAGTCGATGCCGTCGGCGGTCGCGACCGCCTGCTCCATCGGCGTCGTGATGAAGCCCTGCATCAGTTCCGCCGTGGCGCCCGGGTAGGCGGTGGTGACGGTGATGACGGTGTTCGAGAGCTTCGGATACTGCCGGATCGGCAATTCGACGAGTGAGCGCAGCCCGACGAGCAGGATCAGCAGGCTGACGACCAGCGACAGCACCGGGCGGCGGATGAAGATGTCGGTGACCGACGTCATCGTGTAATCCTTCGGGACTTTAGCTGCGGACGCGTTCGCTCAGTCCCGCGGCACGACGCTCGGCGTCGCCAGCGCGTTGGACGAGGTGACGGTGACGCTGGCGCCGCTCGTCAGCTTGAGCTGACCGGAGGAAGCGACGTGGTCGCCCGGCTTCAGCCCGGTCACGATCGCGACGCGGTTGTTGAAGCGGTCGCCCGTGCGGACGAAGGTGCGCGTGGCCTTGTAGACAGGCTGGCCCGAATCGTTCTTTCCGCTCTCTTCGATCAGGTAGACCGAGTCGCCGTAGAGCGTGAAGTCGACTGCCGTCTCCGGCACGGTGACGACGTTCGGCTGCGGCGCCAGGACGACGCGCGCGTTCGCGAACATGCCGGGAAGCAGCAGGTTCTGCGGGTTGTCCATCGTGGCCTGCACCGTGATTGCGCGGGTATCCGCGCCGACCTGCGGCTCGATCGCGGTGACCTTCGCGGCGAAGACGCGGCCGGGGAATGCGTCGGCCGTCACCTCGACCGCCTGGCCGACCGTCACTTGGCTCCGCGTCTGTTCCGGCAGGGTGAAATTGACGTAGAGCGTCGAGAGATCGGTCAGGGTGACGATGCTGCTGCCGGGGCTCAGATACTGGCCGACATCGACCAGCCGGATGCCGAGAACGCCATCGAACGGAGCACGGACCAGCTTCTGCGAGATCAGCGCCTGGACACGGGTGATGCCGGCGTTCGCCTCGTCGAGCTGCGCCTGGTTCTGGTCGACGGTCGATTGCGGCGTGAAGTTGCGGCCGACCAGTTCGCGCGAGCGCGCCAGGTTCGCCTCGGCGAGCTTCGCCTGTGCGCGGTAATTGAGCAGGTCGGCCTGATCGGTCTTGTCGTAGATCTGGACGAGCGGATCTCCCGCCTTCACCACGGCGCCGGCCTGGAAGAAGATCTGCGTCACCCGCCCGCCGACCTCGGGCGCCACCGTAACCTGATGCATCGCGGCGAGCGTGCCGATGCCGGACAGATAGCGCGGCATCGCCTCCGCCTTCGCCTCGGACGCCTCCACCGGAGCCGGCGGCGGCTTGTTCTTGGCGAAGAACTCGGCAATCGCGTGCTGACGGAAGCGGTTGAAGCCGTAAAGCCCACCGAAGACGATCGCGAGCGCGACTGCCATTATGATGAAGCGCTTTATCACCGCCGGCACCCTTTCCGTGTCATGCCGCACCGCAACAAACTGCCCGGCGTGCGGCACAATGTTCTTGGTAAGTATCCACTCATCAGCTTCTTCCGTTTGCACCCGTGGCGAAAGCAGCAGCGGCAGGCGCCGGCGGCAACAGGATCGAGAGGCCGGCCGGATTGTAAAGCGCGGCCGTCACCTCGTCCCGCACGCCGAAACCGCGTAGCACGAAGCGGACGGCATCCGCGATTACCTCGTTGGTATCGCCCTGGTACGGCACCGTCGACCGGCCCGGCAGGCGAGCGTACGCGATCATCGCCGCGACATGATGCCCGAACCAGAAGCTGTTCTCGATCGATCCCGGCGTCGGCGCCAGATGTCCGGCGCGCATCGCCGCCTCCAGGCAGGCCTGAAATTTCGGATAAATCTGCTCGAAGATCATGTTGAACACGAGGCGCGCGAACTCGCCGTCCTCGGCGAAGCTGTTGACGATCAGCCGATGCCGTACGTCCAGTTCGGCCGGGTCGCCGAATGCGCCGACCACGAACTGCACGAGCATGAAATGCACCATGTGGATCAGCGCCGAGGTCGACGGTTCGAGCGCATTGAGCCGTTCGAGCGCCGGATCGCAGCGGCAGCCGCGGCGCAGGATCTCCTCGTAGAGCGCCGCCTTGCTCGGGAAGTGCTTGAACAGCAGCGCCTCGGAAACCTTTGCCGCCTCGGCGATCTCCTTGGTCGTCGTGCGCGCAAAGCCCTTGCGCGCGAAGAGCGGCATCGCCGCTTCGGCGATAGCGTTCCGGCGTTCTTCGCTGTCGAGACGGGGAGCTGCCATGGCGGCGAAGTAAGCGCCCACTCACTTAGGAGTCAAGCGCATTGCCGCAACGCACTACAAACTCCCGAGCGACCCGGACCCGGCGACGGACCGGGGACCGCCGAGGCGGATTTACCTACCGCCCGTTCAGCACCATCCTGCACTGCGCCGGCAGATGCGGCCGAGGCGGCGCCGACGGGCGGACGGTGGAAACCGGGATCGGCCCCGGCGGGCCGTCGCGGAACCACCAGTCGAGCGACGCGTCGCAACCGTCGCCCGGCGGCACGGGAGCCTGCGGCTGGCAATTCGGCGAATCGACGGGACAGCTCAGCCGGACGTGGAAATGCTCGTCATGACCGCGCCACGGCCGGACCTTGCGGAGCCAGGACCGGTCGCCTTCGCCGGCTCCGGCTACGCCCATGCACAAGGCCTTCTTGATCGTCGGGTTCACGAACAGCCGATCGACCTTCGGATCGGTCGCGGCGAAGCGCAATAGCTCCACCTGCCGTCTGTCGAACCGCTTCGGATCGACGCCGCTGTAGTCGGCGAGCAGCATCGACGGCAGGTCGAGCGACTCGCGCGCGTCCGGCGCCAGGCGCGGTTTCGGGTCGAGGTTGAACCAGATATCGACGTCGAGGCCGCTCTGATGGCTGCCGTGGCCGAACGGCAAGGGGCCGCCGCGCGGCTGTCCCATATCGCCGACATAGAACGGAGCGAGCCCGGCGGATGCGGCGCGGCGGCCGAGTCGCTCGACGAACGCGACCGTCGCGGGATGGCCGAAATTGCGGTGCCGGCTAAGCCGCACGGCCTGATAGCCGATACCATCCGGCGGCAGGCGCGCAGCACCGGCGATGCACCCCGCCGCGGGGCCGCCGATCGATTGCGCCGGCCCGGCGGTGGGCCGCAGCACGTCGTCCCATGAAGCGGCATGGACCGGCGCCGCCGCCGCGACGCCGGCGGCGATGGCGAGAACGAGCAGCGCCGGCAGCAGCCGGCGGCGGCGCTGCAGCGGCGGCGGGGCGAACGGAGTGACCGGCATCATCGGCGGACGGACCTTCGCAGCAGGTACGGACTTTGTCGCGGCGCGGGAGGATCGCCGCTCGCGCAATAGTATTCCACAACCGGTAGCGAGATCGTTTACGATCAATTCGGGGGGACGCTCGATCGACAAGACGGTCGAGGCGGCGAAGAACGGCCGCCGGCAACTGCCCCCGCCTGCCGATGAGGCAGAACGAGGGAGGAGAAGCATGCGATTCGGCGCGATCGCCGGGACGGCGATGTTCGGCGCGCTGCTGTCGGCGGCGGTCACATCGTCCGCGACGGCGCAGATTTCGGACGACAAGGTGAAGATCGGCCTGCTCGGCGACCAGTCCGGCATGTCGGCCGACGTCGCCGGCAAGGGGGCGATCGTCGCCGCGCGGCTGGCGGTCCAGGATTTCGGCGGGACCGTTCGCGGCAAGCCGATCGAGATCGTCGACGCCGACACGTTCGGCAAGCCGGACGTCGCCTCCGCGATCGCGCGCCGCTGGTTCGACGTCGAGCAGGTCGACGCCGTCACCGACCTCCCCTTCACGTCCGTCGCGATGGCGGTGGTCGAGGTCGCGAAGGCGGCTGACCGGACGGCGATGGTGGCGAGCGCCGCCTCCTCCGACCTCACCGGCAAGGCGTGCTCCCCCGTCTCGACCCATTGGGCGGACGACACCTACGCCCTGTCGGTCAGCACGGCGAAGGCGATCGTCGGGAGCGGCGGGGACAGCTGGTACTTCATGACCGCCGACTACGTGTTCGGCCACGCGCTGGAGAGGGATGCGACCGAGGCGATCAAGGCGGCCGGCGGCAGCGTGGTCGGCAGCGTCAGGCATCCGCTCAACACCGCCGACTTCTCGTCCTTCCTGCTCCAGGCGCAGCAGTCCAAGGCGAAGATCATCGGCCTCGCGAGCGTCGGCGCCGACACCATCAACGCGATCAAGCAGGCATCCGAATTCGGCATCGTCGCGGGCGGACAGCGGCTGGCCGGCCTGCTCGTCTTCATCTCCGACATCCATTCGCTCGGGCAGCCGGTGGCGCAGGGCCTCGTCGTCTCCGAAGGGTTCTACTGGGACCAGAACGACAAGTCCCGCGCATGGTCGAAGCGGTTCTTCGACCAGTTCGGCAAGATGCCGACCAAGGCGCAGGCCGCGACCTACACGGCGATCATGCAGTACCTGCATGCCGTCGACGCGACCGGCACCGACGAGGCGAAGGCGGTCAACGTGCAGATGAAGAAGATGCCGGTCGACTTCTTCGGACGCCAGGGCTCGATCCGCCAGGACGGCCGGGTCCTCTACGAGATGACCCTCTATCAGGTGAAGCCGCCGGCCGAGAGCCGCTATGCCTGGGACTACTACAAGGAGATCGGCTCGATCCCGAAGGAGCGGGCGTTCCGCCCCGAGAAGGACGGCGGCTGCCCGCTCGTGCAGTAGCTCTCGAGACTATTTGCTCTCTCTCCTTGCGGGCCGAGCGACGGAGTGCATACGGTCATGGCTGCGGCGGACCCGACAAAAGGTGGTACTGCCGCAAGCATGATCCGCTCCACTTGCTCGGCTTTCATGGCTCAGG
>DASWRT010000228.1:0-22995 GCA_036403035.1 Allostellaceae bacterium
GCCGCGTCGCGGTTCGCCGGCTTCGGGCCGGTATTCCCGAGCCGCTCCGCCGGCAACACCTGCTTCGTGGCGCCTTTGCCGTTCGCTGTCGACGGCGGATTTCGCGTCGGGACCAGATTGCCCGCATCGCGGTTCGCCGGCTTTGAGGTCGAATTGCCGAGCTTACCGGGCGGTAGCGCAGTGCCGCTGCCGATGTCTCTTCCCTCAAGGCTTCGCTCAAGCGTTTCGGGCTTGTTCTGCTGGGGCTGAGCAAGCGCGACGCCACTGGCTACCGTGAGCGTCAGAAGTGCGATGCTTGTAAATAATCGCCTCATAAACTGCCTCCATTGCGACGAGCCGAATGGGTCATACCCGAGATTTCGGGGCACTGGCGGCAGATCTGGCGCTCCTGGCGTCATTGCGTCCGCAAGCGTGACCAAGATGCACCGCAAAGAATACAATATTTTAAGTTAAACGTCCTCCGAATTCACTGCGCATCGATATGATTTTTTCTTCGGCCCAATGCGGTCGTTTTTCCGATGCGAGCGATCGTCACACCGAACCCATGTACTGACCTTCTGGATTCAGGAAGAGCAGAGCCCAGCCGAGTCACTTCATCCGCTCGGCGGTACTAGCGGGCATCAGCCGAACGTGAACGCAAAAGCCTCCACGTCCGGATCGAGAAACTCGATCTCGAACTGTCGATCGGCGACGGGCTCCGGCTGCCGGATGAGCTGATACAGCCGCTGCTCGGTAACCGTGCCGTTGCCTTGGTCGTCAACGTCACTTCCGTGAGCGGCGCCCGGCGGCTGTCCATCGATGAGCACGCGAAACCGAACGGAAGTTCCTCGCGCCGCCGGTCCCATGACGAGATGAAGATCGCGGGCGTGAAAGCGGTACGCGATCCGCCCGTTCGCCTTGTTCAGCACAGTGGCCTGTTTCTCCACCGTCCAATCACCCGACAGCGCCCAATGATTGAGTTGCAACCGCGTCGGCGCCGCGTAGACGTGACGCTTGTCCGATACCGCGCCGCCGGGAGACGCAAAGTTCTCGGTGCGCTCATAGCCGACATAGTTTTCCGGAGACCTCAAGCTGTCCCAATCGGCGGCAGCTTCGGCACCATGGGCATCGACCGAAACCATTTCATGACCGACGCCGCCGCTTCCGGCCTCGGCCAGCAATTGTTGAATAACCAGTTCCGACTTTTCGTATTCCCCCTCGCCGAATTGATGATGTCGGATATGTCCGCGCGCATCGACGAAATAGAGGGCCGGCCAATATTCGTTGTTGAAAGCGCGCCATATCGCATGGTCGCTATCGATCGCGACCGGATAATCGACCCTCATGTCCTTGGCGGCTCGGCGAACGTTATCGAGGTTTTTCTCGAATGCGAACTCAGGCGAGTGCACGCCGATCACCACTAAACCTTGATCCTTGTATTTCTCGGCCCACGCACGGACATAAGGAAGCGAGCGCAGCCAATTGATGCAGGTATAAGTCCAGAAGTCGATGAGGACGACTTTTCCCCGCAGGCTGGCCGCCGTCAATGGCTGCGAATTGAGCCACTCGGTCGCGCCGCCGAGAGAAGGCAACTCACCTTCAACGGGCAAATGAATCGCTGCGGGCGTCATCTGCTGCACCGCGCTTTTGTCCTCGGCAAACGTCGCGATCGGAGCCCCGATTGCGCTCGCGAGTATCGCGGCGAGCAAGAGCCGGTTTGCTTTCATGATGAATGCCTTCCACCCGGCATCTCCCAGATGCACGGACCGCAACCGCCATCCTGCGGTGATGTTGCTCCCTTCTGCGCCCCTTGGCTATCATTGGCCGTTTGCGTAGGCGAGAAAGTCCGGGGAAAGACTGGTGAGCAGGGCGAGCGGGCCTCGTTTAGAGCTTCACCCGTCGCTTCCTCCATTCGGGTCCCTCAATGGTCGGTACCTCGCCAGAATCGATGTATCCAGCCATCGGGAGCCGCTGCAAGCTGGGATACGCGGGATGAGAAATCCCTTGAAGCGCGCACCGAAACCGCATCCCGCAGGAGAAAAGCCATGTTGAAGCAACTCGTCATCGCCGGCGGTCTTCTCAGTCTGACGGCGGGTTCCGCTCTGGCGATCGGTCCGGAATGCGGCGCCCAGCTCAATTCGCTCGACGCCCTGATCAGTCAGCACCCCGACAGGGCGGCGACCGTGAAGGATCGGCGCGACCAGGCGCAGCAGCTCTGCGCTCAGGGGAAGGACATGGAATCGCAGGAGTTGCTGCGTCAGGTTCGCGAGGAGATCGGCGGGGCGAGTGGATCGAGTACGAGCGGATCGGGCACGAGCGGATCGGGCACGAGCGCGACCGGCGGATCGCAGGCGCCGCGAAAGTAACGGCGCCCTGCTCCTCCCTCCACCCCGTCGGAGGCGCATTCCACCACGACGGCGGTCCTCCGGGATCGGTGCGGCGCTGCCGCACGATCAGGTCGTGCGGCTACTTCGTACAGTCGCGCAGATCCTGGTCGGCGATCGAGAAAGCGTATTTGCCGCCGGTCTTGACCTCGACGTTCCTGACGATGCAGGTGCGGCCGGTCTTGTCGGCCAGCTTGACGTCGTACCGGCCGGGACCGATCCCGGTGAGCGCCAGCCGCTCGTCGGCGTCGACTTCCTTGTCGCGGTCGTTCAGGCACTGGTTCGGTCCCCAGTCCGACGTTCCGGTCTGGGCAAGGTAGAGCTGCGAGATCGTGACCGTCGTCAGGTTCCAGAAACGCAGGCGCTCCGCGGCGGCGGAAGCCGCAGCCGCGGATATCGTCGCGACGGCGATCGCGGACAGCGGAACCGCAAGGCGCATCGTCGTCCTGCCGTGGGCGATCCGGGCGGCGGCGCGCAGGCGTGACATCGTTTTCTTTCTCCCGACACTCGCAGCAAACCGCCGATCGGCAACCCGGCTCAGAACGTCGCACGGATCCCGGCGAAGACCGCGAGCGGCGCCGCCGGGCTTACGGTACGCGGGTCCGAGAGCCCGAGGAAGGGCACTTGCGTCGGATCGGTGTAGGTGCCGAACGTCTCGTAGCGCTGGTCGAACAGGTTCTGGATCACCCCGAAGATCTCGAAATTGTCGGTAACCTGATACGAGCTGTGCAGATTGACGACCCAGTAGCCCGGAAGCTTCGGGTTCTGGTTCGCCTCGTCCCCGCGGAAATACTGGTCGCTGGCGAAGACGATGTCGGCGCCCAGCTTCCAGTTTGCGGTGATCGAGTAGACGGCGCCGCCCTTGAGGCGGTGCTGCGGGATGGACGGCAGATGGTCCCCCGGCTGCACCGTAATGACGCCGCCGGGCGCAGCCGGGTTGTTGGGCGAGAGGAGCGTCAGCGTGCTCTCGAACGTCGCGTCGACGAGGCTGTAGTCGAGATAGACGGACCAGTTGTCGGACCGGAAATTGGCGCCCGCCTCGATCCCCTGGCGGCGCGTGTCGCCGGCATTCTGGAAGAAGCCGCGCCCGGTGATCGGGCTCGCGACGTTGATGATGTCGTCGCTGCTGTCGGTGCGGAACAGGCCGAGGTTCCAGGAGAAGCGTCCCGCGCCGCCGCCCTCGCCCAGGGCGAAGCCGCCGCGCAGGCCGGCTTCATAGGTCCGCGAGACGACCTGCTTGAGCGGCGGGTCGGAAACGAGGAAGCCCTCCAGCGTGCACGGCCGCAGCGGGTCGGCGCAGCCCAGCTCGGCCGGCGTCGGCGCGCGGTTCGCCTCGGAATATCCCGCATAGGCGGTGACGCCTGGGGTGATCTTGTAGGTGGCGCCGGCGGCCGGGTTGAAGCGGCTGTAGCGGCCGGTGCCGTTGAGCGCCGTCCCGAGCTGGTCGGAGAGCCGGATCTGCGCGAGGTTGTACCGGCCGCCGGCCGTCACGGCGAGCGCCGGGGTCACGTTGAACGTGTCCGTCGCGTAGAGGCCGTAATAGTTGTTCGTCGTATTGAGCCGGGTCGGCGCGATGTCGCCGGCCGGCTGGTCGATGATGATGCCGGTGCCGTTGACGAACAGGTCGGAGCCGACGATCCCGAGTTCGCTGCTCGCGTTGAACGTGACTTCGCCATGATCGAGGCTCGCGCCGACGACGAAATTGTTCTCGTGCCCGAGCAGCGCGGCCTTGTCCGTTGCCTGGACCGAACCGCCCAGGCCGGTCGCGAAGGTCGAAGAGCGGTCGACCGACCCCGGCACGCCGCCGCCCAGCACGTCGGCGACCGGGCTGCCGGTCGTAGCGAACAGGATGGTCGTCGGATCGTCGAGGCACAGCATGCCCGGCGCGACGGCATCGTCGCACGCCTGCACGTCGCTGGTATTGCCGTTGTTGACGTGCTGGCGAAAGGCGCGCCAGTAGAAATTGCTCTGGAGAGACAGCGTGTCCGTCGCCTGATACGAGCCGGTGACCGTGACGAAGGACAGGTTGTTCCGATAGGTCTGCGGCGTCGTGTAGACGTTCTCGCGCCGCTGGTTCAGCAGCTCCACCGGCGTCGGACCGACTGCGCCGAACCGGTTCGAGGCGCCGGTGAAGGCGACATGCAGCTCCAAGCGCTCCCCCTTCGCGCCGAGGTCGGCATACATCCGCCGCAGTTCGGAAGACGAAAAGTCGCGCCAGCCGTCCTCGTTCAGCGCCTCGCCGGCGACATAGGCGCCGAACTTCCCGAGCTGTACCCCGTACTGTGCCGATCCGGCCCGCCGGCCGAAGGAGCCGCCGCGCACGTCGCCCTCCAAGCCTTGGAAGGTGAAGCCGTTCTTCATCTCCAGCGCCAGCGCGCCGCCGAGCGCGTTGAGCCCGAAGACCGGGTTGTTGCTGACGAGGTTCGTGCGGTCTATCGCGACTTCCGGCACGAGATCCCAGTTGACCGTGTCGCCGAACGCCTCGTTGATGCGGACGCCGTTCTGGTAGACCGCAAGCCCTTGCGGCGTGCCGAGCACCGGCGACGCGTCGAAGCCGCGGAACTGCACGTCGGGCTGGAAGGGGTTGGCCTGCACGTCGTTGACCGTGACGCCCGGCACCCGCCGCTCCAGCGTGCCGGTCAGATCCGGCGCGCCCTCCTGCCGGAGGTCGCGGTCGGAGAAGCTGCGAACGTTCGCCGGCACCTTGTCCCGGTCGATGCCGCTGCCGAGCAGCGGCGAGGTGCCGATGACTTCGGTGGTCGGAAGGGTCGTGGTCGCCGACGGCGCGGCGCCATCCGGCGGCGGCGTCTGAGCCGCTGCCGCTCCGGCCAGCAGGCATCCGCCGAGCACGACGGGCGACGCAAATTTCTTGCTACGCTCCTGCATGCTCCGCGCCGCCTCCCTATGAGCGTTGATTTTGTTGTATTATTTTGGACGGAGATCAACGGCGCGGCCATGGTCGCGCTTCCCGATTTTTCCGGGATTTTTTCCCGATCGACATTTTCGCCGATAACGCATGCAGCCGCCGTCCCGACACTGAGCCCGGAGTGCCGATGTCCCTGCGGATCCGCCTCATCGCCTGGATGGCGATAGGTCTTGCGGCCAGCCTCGGATTTGGCGGTGCGCTCACCTACTGGAACGCCTCCCGTTCGGTGCAGACCGAGATGCGCGCGGCGATGGCCGTCGGCGAGCAGACCATCCGCAATGCCGTCGGCGGCCTGCCGCGGCGGAACTCCGGCGACGCCGGCGCCGATCTCCGGCACCTGATCTCCACCTTCGACGGCGACCGGCATCTGCGCGCCGTCCTGGTCGGCCCCGGCGACGCGCCGGTCCTTCCCGTGACGGCGTCGACGGTGGCCGAACCGCCGTTCCGCGCGCCCGCCTGGTTCGCTCGGCTGATCGGCGTGACGGCGTCCTCCTCCGCGCGCCTCCGCATACCGGTCCAGCACGATATCCCGAACATGGCGAACGTCGCCGTCATGCTCGAAACCGATCCGCAAAACGAAATCTGCGAAGTCTGGAGCGACCTCGTCGACAGCCTCGCGGCGATGGCCCTGTTCTGCGGGTTGACCATCCTGGTGATCCACCGTTCGCTCGGCCGCGGACTGCGTCCGCTTTCGTCGCTGTCCGATGGCCTCTCCTCGATCGGCGCGGGAGATTTCCAGACGCGGGTCGCGGAGAGCGGCCCGCCCGAGCTGGCGCGGCTCGCGGCCGGCTTCAATCGCATGGCGGCGCAACTCGCCGACATGGAGGCGCAGAATCGGCGTCTGCACGAGCAGCTTCTGACCCTGCAGGAAGAGGAGCGCGCCGACCTCGCGCGAGACCTGCACGACGAGGTCGGACCGTTCCTGTTCGCCGTGAACGTCGATGCGGCGACGATCGCGCGCCTTGCCGCGGGCGGGCGCGGCGAGGAGATTTCGCAGCACGTCGCGTCGATCCGCGACGCGGTCGCGCACATGCAGCAACAAGTCCGTGCAATGCTCGGCCGGCTGCGTCCGATCGGGCTTTCGGATCTCGGACTGGCGCACGCTATCGAGACCCTCGCGGCATTCTGGCGCCGCCGCTGCCCCGATATTGCGTTCAACATCGCCGTGAGCCGTTCGCTCGCCGACGAAGCGCCCGACGAAGCGGTCGAGAACGTCATCTATCGGATCGTTCAGGAGAGCATGAGCAACGCCGTGCGGCATGGACGCCCGAAGACGATCGAGGTGTCGGTCGGCCGCGACGGGGACAGGCCGAACGAAGTCCTGGTGCGGATCGTTGACGACGGCGCGGGTCTCGGCGAGCACCCGGGACGGCTCGGGTTCGGCCTGATCGGCATGCGCGAGCGCGTCACGGCGATGGGAGGGTCGTTGCGGGTGGTGAACCGGGCCGGCGGAGGATCGGAGGTGGTCGCGAGGCTGAGCACCGCCGCCGTTCGCTCGCCGGACGATGCGGTGCCCATGCCGGCAGGGTCGCGATGAAGATCCTCCTCGTCGACGACCATCCGATCGTACGCGCCGGATTGCGCCGGCTTCTCGGCATCGAGCGCGATATGGAAATCCGCGAGGCGACGACGAGCCGGGAAGCGCTGACGTCGTTCCGGGAAGATCGGCCCGATCTCGTGATGCTGGACCTGAACCTCCCCGATGTCGGCGGGCTCGAACTGCTCAAGCGGCTGATGACCGAGGACCACACGGCACGGATCCTCATCTTCAGCATGCATGCCGAGCCGATCTACGTCGTCCGGGCGCTCCAGGCCGGCGCCATCGGATACATCAGCAAAGGCGCGCCGCCGGACGAACTGATCGAGGCCATACGTCGCGTCGCCTCCGGCGTCCGCTACATCGAGCGCGAGCTTGCGCAGGAACTGGCGTTCCGGAACGCCTTGTCGGCGAACCCGAGTCCGGTCGAGCAATTATCCTCGCGCGACCTGGAAATCCTGCGCCTCCTGGCCGGAGGACGGAGCATGACCGAGATCGCCGATGCGATCGGCATCGGCTACAAGACCGTCGCCAACACGTGCTCGCAAATGAAGACCAAGCTCGGCGTCACGCGGACGGCTGACCTGGTGCGCATCGCGATCGAGATCGGAACGTCGTAACGCGCGCCGGCCGGCGGGGAGCCTGCTCGCCCCGCCGTCATCAATCCCCGCCGTCATCAATCATCGAGGCGGAAGTGGATCGGCACGTCGGCGACGGCCGCCACCGGCACGCCGCCGTGCGTCGCCGGCTGAAACCGCCACGCGCGGACAGCGCTCACCGCGGCCCGGTCGAGCACGTCGTGACCCGAACCGGCCGCAACCGAAACGTCCGTCGGCTCACCCGAGGCCGACACGTCGACCCGCAGCATGACCTGACCCTGCCAGCCGCGGCGGCGGGCTTCCAGGGGGTAGTCCGGCGTCCGGTTGGCGGCAAGCCCGGCCACCGGCCTCGGCGCGACGACCGGAAGCATCGCCGTGACGGCGGGCTGAGCCGGCGCGGGAGCCGCCGCCGCGGCGGCGTCCGTTCCGCTCGGCGAAGCCGGCCTCGCGTCGGCCGGGCTGGTCGCCGTCGCGGGCGCGGCGGCCTCGAACCGATGCGGCGGCGCGGGCGACGCCCGCCTTGCCGCCGTCGCGATGCCGGGCGGTTTCGGCTTCGCGAACGGAACCGGCGGCGGCTCGGCTTCGGGGATCGCCGCGACGGGCTCAGGCGGCGGCGGCGCGAGGACCGGCGGCGCGACGACCGGCGGCGCGGGGTCGGGCAATGGCGCAGTGGCGGCAGGCGGCTCCGCCGGCAGCGGCGGCGCAGCGGTGGGTGCCTCCACCGGCGGAAGCTCCGGGGCCGGCGGAGCCTCGGAGAGAGGTGGAACGTCGGGAACCGGCAGAACGTCCGGGGCCGGCGGCGGCTCCGGAACCGGGGGAGAGAGGTCCGGCAACTCGGCGGTCGCGGACGGTTGCCGCTCAAGGGTCGGCGGCGATGTCGCGGGAGCCTCCGGACTCGCAGGCGCCGGCTCGTCGGCCGCCTGCGGCGCGGGGCTCACGAATGTGAGCGAGAAAACCGTGTCCTGCGACGCCGGCTCGATCGGTACCGCACCGCGTAACTCCAGCAGCACAACCACAGCGAGCAGACCGGCATGGAAAGCGGTGGCGACTCCAAGCGCGGCTCCGAGCCGCAAGCGATGGGCGGCCGCGCTCCCGCCGCTGGCCATCGAAGGCCGCTCGTCGACGGCACGCAGCGCCGGCGACGGCCGTGCGGAAGATCCACCGGGGACGGAAGCCGCGGCGGGGTCCGGCGCGACGCGCCAGGAGGGCGGCGTCGCACGCAAACCGGTACGCGGCGCCAGCGCATCCTCGGCGAGAATCGATTGACGCCGGGGCGCTCGAAGGACGACCGGGGGAGCGGGATCGGCCGGATGCCGGCGCTGTAGCGACAGCCCAAGGAGCAGCATCGCGCCGGTGCCGGCCATTACGGCGCTCCCGACGCAGGCTCGGCGACTGCGGTCGGGAGCTTCGCCTCCTCCCAGCCGTCGGTGCCGTCCCGATACCAGTAGAGCGCCGTGTAGCCGTAGCTCGCCGCCCGCTTGGTCGCGTTCCAGCTCATCCAGCAATCGGCGAGGCAATAGAAGACGATCCGCACCGTCCGATCGCCGTGCGTCGCCGTCGCGAGATTGTCGCGGAACCAGCCGTCGCGTTCGGGGCTCAGCTCGCCGCGTCCGACATCCGGCAGCCAGATGCTGCCGGGGATATCGCGGCGCGGGATCGGCTTCCAGACCGCCTCGGGGCGCTGACCCTCCGGGCGGCGCGGCGCCGGCAGGACGTCGACCCAGACCGCCCCGCCCTCCTCCCAGAGGGCGCGCGCCTCCGCGGTGTCGATCGTGCGGCCGCCGGAAACGGAGCGGGGCGTCGGCGCGCGGTACTCGTCGAGACGATAACCCGCCGGCTCCGGCACGTCGCCCGCCGCAGCCGCCGTCGCCGCAACCGGACCGACCGAGGCCATCAGCATGACTGCGGCGGCAAACGGAACGGCGCCGCCGTGGGTGCGGTCGGCGCGGCGGCGAACCGGCCCGACGGCGGCGGCGGTCATTGCGTCATGAGCCGGCCCTGCTCGTCGAGCAGCGGCACGCCGTAGTCGCGCAGCACTGCGGTAATCTCCGGCTGCCGCTCGTGGATCACGGCATTGATCTTGCGGCGCCATTCCGGCTCGTTCGCGCGGACGCCCATCGTGATGTGATAATCCATGCGCGCGGCGTTCGGTTCGCCCCGAACCGGCACCATTTTCAGCGGCAGCTTCTCTTTGGAGATGTAGTAACCGGCAATTGGACCCCAGACCAAGCCGACATCGATCGTGCCGTTGGCAACGTCTTTGATCATCTCTTGTGGCGGCGATTCGTATCGCGTATCGACGACCAATGCGTACGACTTGACATGATCCATCAGCCCATGGCGGACCAGCAGGTCGGTCGGCGGCGTACGCGCTACCACCCCAAATTTCAGATCCTTCAACGACGGATCGTCGAACCCGGCCGCAGACGCCGGAAGCGGCTTGTCCGACCGGAACACCATGACATAGGTCGTGTAGTAGTACGGGTTCGTGTTCTGTACGAGGTCGTCGCCGGCGACGGTTCCCATCATGAGGTCGCATTGCCGCGCTTGCAGCGTGTTGCGAACGAAACCGACCGTCTCCGGAAACCACACGTAGTGCACCGGCAGGTTGAGTGCGGCGCCCATTATGTCGGCGATCTTGTTCTCGAAGCCCTCCTTCTTCTCGTTCGAGAACGGCAGGTTGTTCGGGTCCTCGCAGACGCGCAATTCGGTACGGTCGACGAGTTCGCCCGTCTGCGCGCCCGCGGAGGCCGGCGCCAGCGCGGCCGCCGCCGTCAGGGCGGCGATGGAAAGAAAATGATAGGCGGATGATAGCCGCATCGGCTGAGATCCTTCACGCCGGATGACGGGAACGGCAGGGCGGCGGGGCGGCATGGGAGCCGGCGAACGATCGCGGCCGGTCAGTCCTCGCCGATCCGCGTCGGCCGGCCGCGGCCGAGCACGCCGTCGGACCGGGCCTTGAGGTACGAATAGATGTCGTCCAGGTAGTTGACGACGTCCTCGGTCGTGCCGAAGGCCGGCATCACCTTGTCGGACGACGTGCTGACATTTTGCCGGCCGTTGATGACGACGTCCTCGAACTGCTCCTTCGACAGGTGTTTGAGCGAGTCCGTCAGGTCCGGCGCATAGGAACTTCCCGCGCCGTCCGGACCGTGGCAGCGCAGGCATGCATCGCCATAGCGGCGATAGCCGTTGTACGTGCCTTTATCGACGTGATTGTCGTTCTCGACCTTATAGGGTTTCTCGTCGGCGCCTTTCACCGTGCCGGCTGAAAACAGCATTCCGCCTGCCGTGGCGACCACGACGAGAACGGCTGCCGATGCAACCCCTGGACGAACCCTCATCCGCTCCTCCGGAAACTTCTTCGTCGATCGCGCCGCGACAGGCGGCGCTTAGGGTAACGCCCTGTGCAGGAAAAAAAGCCGGCATCTCGGCAGACCAAGATGCCGGCGGAAGAGGTCGCTATGCGATCAGTCGGGAAGGGCGAAGACGGTCAGCACGCCACCGAGCTGCGTGTAGTTCGACAGCGCCTTGTACGCGCCCACCGCGCCGAGGCCTTCCTGGTCGCCCTGGAGACCGGCCGCCATGCCGATGCCGGCCCAGCCGCCGACGCCGGAGAGCACCGCGATATACTGCTTGCCCTTGTGCGTGTAGGTGTTGACGTTGCCGATGATCCCCGACGGCGTCTTGAAGCGATACAGCTCCTTGCCGTTCTGCGGATCGACCGCCTTCAGATAGCCCTCCAGCGTGCCGTAGAAGACGACGTCGCCGGCGGTCGCAAGCGCACCCGACCACACCGAGAACGGTTCCGGATCGGACCAGAGGATCTTGCCCTGTGCGGCATCCCAGGCGATGAAGTTCCCGAGGTTCTGATCGCCCTGCGGCGGGAACATGCTGAGCGTGGCGCCGACATAGGGCTGCCCCGCCGTGTACGACACTTTGAACGGCTCGTAGTCCATGCAGACGTGGTTCGTCGGGACGTAGAACACGTTGGTCTTCGGCGAGAACGCCGCCGGCTGCTGGTCCTTCGAGCCGAGCGCCGCCGGGCAGATGCCCTTGGAGTTGTGATCCTCGCCGCCGGATTCCGTGCTGTACTGCTTGACGCGGTCGGGCTTGCCGGTCTGAAGATCGATCTTGTTCGCCCAGTTGACCTTCGGATCGAACTTATCGGCGACGAGCAGCTGACCGGTCTCGCGGTTGAGCGTATAGCCGAAGCCGTTGCGGTCGAAGTGCACGAGCGCCTTGGTCGGCTGACCCTTCACCGGGAAGTCGGCGAGGATCATCTCGTTGACGCCGTCATAGTCCCACTCGTCGTGGGGCGTCATCTGATAGACCCACTTCGCCATGCCCGTGTCGACATCGCGCGCCATGATCGTCGTCGACCATTTGTTGTCGCCGGGACGCTGCACCGGGTTCCAGGTGCTCGGGTTGCTCGTCCCGTAGTAGACCAAGTTCAGTTGCGGGTCATACGAGTACCAGCCCCAGGTGGCGCCGCCGCCGGTCTTCCATTGGTCGCCCTGCCACGACGAAAGCGACGAATTCTTCCCGACGGGCTTGCCGAGTTCCGTGGTCTTGTCCGGGTCGAACTTGATCTCGTCGTCCGGGCCGACCGAGAAGGCGTTCCAGGCCACCGAGCCGTCTTTGAGGTTGTAGGCCGTCAGGCGCCCGCGGACGCCGAACTCGCCGCCGCTGATGCCGGCAAGGACCTTGTCCTTAACGATCATCGGGGCGGCCGTCATGGTCTCGCCCTTCTTCGCGTCGCCGTTCTGGACGCGCCATGCCTCCTTGCCGGTCTTCGCGTCGAGCGCGACGACCGTGGCGTCGGCCTGATTGAGGACGATCTTCCCGTCGCCGTACGCGACGCCGCGATTGACGGTGTCGCAGCACATCACCGGGATGACGTTGGGATCCTGCTTCGGCTCGTATTTCCACAGGATCTGGCCGTTGTTGTTGAGATCGAGCGCGTAGACGATGTTCGGGAACGGCGTGTGGACGTACATCACGTCGCCGACCACGAGCGGACCGCCCTCGTGGCCGCGCAGGACGCCGGTCGAGAACGTCCATACCGGACGCAGGTTCTTGACGTTGTCCTTGGTGATCTGATTGAGCTCGCTGTACCGCGTGGAAGCGTAGTTGCCGTTCGGCATGACCCACTGGTTCGGGTCCTTCGACAACTTCTGAAGCTCTTCATTTGCGAGCGCCCCGGTTGCCGACAGGGCAACAAGGGACACGGCGAGCATCGCTGATTGCAAGCGCATCGTTTCCTCTCCTTTGTTACCGCCGGGTTCACCCAACGGCGCTCGATCAACTGCCAGGTTTCAAACGCGCAGTTTTGAACTTTTTTTGAGCTTGGGCCAACTCACCACAAAGTCTCATTTTTTCCGTAAAAAATGCTAGGTCAAAACATTAGTAGCGACAAGGGCCATTAACCGAACTTTTTATGT
Organism: Allostellaceae bacterium; assembly: GCA_036403035.1. Classification (GTDB taxonomy): domain Bacteria; phylum Pseudomonadota; class Alphaproteobacteria; order ATCC43930; family CGMCC-115725; genus DASWRT01. The sequence continues at coordinate 12,870 of DASWRT010000228.1, forward strand.
TTCTTTTTACGTTCTTTCTGAGACAAGAATTTCACCTCTGCCGTTAGAAGCGAGATCGCCCATCAGCCGGCGAACGGGACCGACCCTCTCGGCGAGAGCCGCCAAACCGAGGTCGCGTAAGACCCGCGCCAGCAATCGCAGCGTCATCAAATCGTGGATCCCGCAATCGCCGAACGTCGCCGGCACGCGGCCGAGGCCGCCGAGCGCGACGATGCTGCCGCGCCGCATGCCCATCCCGGCGAGCGGCGCGACCGCGCCGCCCGCGACGATGGTGCCTGCGATCATGCGGGCGCCCGCACCGGCACCGACCGCGCCGGCTATCGCGATCAGGCCGCGCCGCATCCGGTCGCCGCATGCGGCTCCGGTCGATCCGTGCACCGCCACCACGCCGCCGCGCATGCCGCCGCGGTCGCCCGGCGCCGCACCGCCGAGCCCGTCCCCGGCGTCGCCGCGAATCGTCAGCGCACCGCCGCGCATCCCCTGCGCCGCGCCGAATCCGGCGTCGCCGCCGATCTCGATCCGCCCGCCGCGCATCGCCGCGCCCGCATAGGCCCCTGCGTCGCCCGCGACGGTGATCGTGCCCGAACCCATCGCCGCGCCGACGCGGTCGAAGCGGCGGCATGCTCCTTCGAAGGCGACGTGTCCGTCTCGGACGTCGCCGTCGACGGCGACCGAGAACCAGTCGCCCACGCGCTCGGTCCGCGCGCCGACCCGCAGCGCCAGCCGCGCGATCTCGTCCGCCGGCAGGCCGGCAAGGCGCTCCGGCACCAGCGCATCGACGGCGACGCGCACCGGCGGCTCGGCCCTGGCCGTCAGCCGGATCATGCGAGCAGCTCCCGCAGATGAAAGTGGAACGGTCCGAGCTTGCCGCCGTAATTCCCCGCCGTGATCCGCAGCACGCCGGCCTCCGCGCCGCCGGCGCCGCACGCGGCGCGGACGCCGACCCGCATCGCCTCCGCGACCGCCGCCTCGGTCAGGCCATCGATCACGATCTCCAGCACCGATCCCACCTCCGGGCCGAGCGCGCTGTCCTCGATCCCACCCTTGAGCGTCGGGCAGTAGCGGTGATTGGTCGAGGCCATCAGCGCCTTGTAACGCGACCCGACTTTCGAGCCCGAGCGCACGAGGCCGCCGGGGAACGGCATCACCACCTCCCGCACCTCGCGCATCGCATCGATGGCGCGTTCCGCCGCCGTCAGCGCCGCCACCCTGTCCCGCGCGAGGATCAGGAAATTGCCGCCGCCGACCGCCGCCTTGGTGACGCCTGTCGCGTCCTCGCAGAGGAACTCGCCGTCCATCACGGGGACGCGCCAGAAACGCCGCTCGCCGAGGCGCTTCGCCGTCTGGAAGCCGTCGCCGAAATACCGCAGCGCGTTGCCGACCGGCAGACGGGCGTCGCCATCCGGCAGCCCCGCGTAGCAGGCCGTGCCGGGACAGGTCAGCACGCACTGCCCCACGCGGTCGATCAGCGCCTTCCCCAGCCCGTCCGTCGACATCGCGAACAGCAGCACCGCGATTCCGGGCCGGCCGTCCGGCGTCTCTTCCGGCGACAGCTCGCGCTCGATCCCGGCCTCGACGCCGCAGCCGATCACCGAGGTCGAGAACCCGGTCATGCTCTCCCCGGCGGTGCGCGCCCAGCGCGGGGTGTCGGCGGTGACGAGCAGGCGCGTCCCCCGCATGCCGAACGCCTCGGCGAAGCTGTCCTCGATCTCGACGCCGTCGATCCTCACGCCTTGGTCCTCGGGCGGCAGGGCTGCACCGCGAGCGCGATCCCGGCATCGGCCAGCTCTGCGTCGCTCAGCGCGAAGTGCTCGAACGCGACGGTCATGTGATCGTCGAAGAAGGTCTTGATCAGAGGCTCGATCGCGCCGCGGTCGAAATCGGGACGCACGACCTGCGTCGCGCCGTCGACCGCGGCGGCGAACTCGCCCTCGCGGGCGACCTCGACGCCGTTCTTGAAGACGTAGAGCGGCCGGGCGAATCGCTCCTCCGCATCGCCGCCCGCCTCGGCATAGACGGCGATGTCGGCGACGGCGCCGGGCGCGAGATGGCCGCGATCCTGCAATCCGAGGATCCGGGCGGGGGCGGCGCGGGTCATGATCGCGATCTCGTCGAGCGTGTATTCGCGCGTCAGCGAGCCGAGAATCGTCGCCTTGCGCGCCGCCGGATGGATCTGCGCGAGGCAGTCGTTGCGGTATGCCCGGTCGGTCAGCAGCCGGATGAGCTGCGGATAGCTGGCGAACGGGCCGCCGTTCGGGTGGTCGGTCGTCAGGAAGATCCGCCAGGGGTCCTCGACGAGCAGGAACAGCTCCAGCCCGATCGCCCATTGCAGCGCGTTGACGAAGTTCTTGTCGCGGTAGCGGAACGGCACGACGCCGCAGCCGCCGTCGCACTCGATGTCCATGCAGATCCACTTGTCGGGGGAGGCGAGCTTGCTGGTGCGCCACTGGGCCATCGTGTCGCCCGACGCGGTCACGGTCTGGCCGAACACGACCTGCCCGACATCGATGCTGACGTTCGGGTTGCGGTTGACCGCCTCGGCGATGCGCGCGGCCGCCGACGAGAAATGCCGGTCGCCCTCCGTGCCGTAGCTGTGGAACTGGATGTGCGTCAGGTGGATCGGGAAGCCCTCGGCGGCGTCGATCGTCGCAAGCGTCGTCTCGACGTTGCCGGGGATGCCGAGATTGTTGCAGTGGGTGTGCAGCGGATGCGGCACGCCCAGCTCGTACACGGCGCGGGCGAGCGCATGCACGATCCGGCGCGGCGTCACCTCGTACTGCGGTCCCTTCTCGTCGATGTCGAGGCTTCGCGCATTGAACTTGAAGGCGCTGATGCCGCCGGGATTGACCGTCTTGACGCCGAGCGCCGCTGTCGCGTGCATCATCCAGGCGACGTAGTCGTTGATCCGCTCCTGCTCCGCACCGGCGGCGAGCAGGCGCAGCAGGAACTCGTCGTTGCCGAGCATCACGTAAGCGCCGCGGTCGATGACCGGCACGTCGGCGAATTCGAGATGCGCGGACCGCGCGTTCGCCGGGACCATCGCCGGCTCGAACGCCGCGGTGTAGCCCATCGCCGCATAGCGGTAGCCGGTCACGAAGGTCGTCGGCGTGTAGAGGCCGCCGCCCGACCGCCGCAGCGCGTCGTGCGCGCATGGATGGCCTTGATGGTCCTCCGTCATCAGCAGGCGCGACAGGTTGACCTTGCCGCCGGTGAGATGGCTGTGGATGTCGATCCCGCCCGCCATCACCGTGGTCCCGGCAACGTCGATGACGCGGTCGGCCGCCCGCCCATCGGCCGGCGGCGCGACGATGCGGCCATCGTCGATATGGATGTCGCGCACCCCGGTCCCATCGGGACCGGCGGGGTCGACGACGCGGCCTCCGGCGAGAACCGTAATCATTCGGCGCCTCCGGCCGCGGCCGGCGCTGCCGCCGCCGGCAAATGGGAGAGGATCGCCTGCATCGCCTGCGCGGCGCTCGGCGCGGCGTTCGGCCGGGCGGCGGCGAGCGGCAGGGAGATCACCGTATCCGAGCGCACCACGGTGCCGGCATGGTCGATTCCGGGACAGCCGACGCGGATCTCGACCGCGGGCGGCGCGGCCAAGGTGACATCGCCGGCGACGACCGCGATCGTCGGGATGCCGGCCGCGGCTTCCGGCGGCGGTTGCGGATCGATCGCCGCAACCCAGAGCAGCGCGTCGGCCTCTCCGGCGGAAAGGAGGCGCATTGCGTCATAGGCCCACGGGTCGTGCACCGGCACGCCGTCCGCGAAGGAGATCCGGACCGGCCAGCCGCTCTGCCACAGCATCGCCTGCACCGCTCCCAGCGCATTGCCGCTGCCGCCGAGCGGCAACCCGGCGCAGCGCGTCGTCTCGTTGAGCCGGCGGACGAGACGCGTAACGGCGTCCACGACGAGCCCCCCACCCTCGTTGGCGAGCGAGGCCGCGTCCCAGACCACGACCGAATACCGCGCCGCCAGAAACCGGCCGGCAAGGTTCCTGAGGGCGGGGGCCGGGACGCCGCCAGCCTCGTCGCGCCGCAGCGTCCGCCCGGCGACGAGCAGGCCGAGCGCGCCGATCGCCTCCGCCAGTTCGCCGGGCCTGACCGCGAGGCGTGACGATGCAGGCACCGCATCCGGTGCCGAACCCGCGTCGCCGAGAAAGACGACATCCGGCGGACCGGCGCGGTAGAGCGGTTTCGGATTTTTGACGAGGCGCTCGAAAAAGCGCGGGAAGGACGGCGTCGGATCGCGCCCGACGATCAGGATGAGATCGGCGCGGTTCGCGACCTCGGCGAAGGTCGTGGTCATCCATCCGCTGGACTGCACCTCCGCGAGGTTGGTAAGCACCGCGGCGCTGCGCGCATGATCGATGATCGCGCCGGTCCGGTCGGCGAGCGCCAGCGCTGCGCGGATGCCGGCGAGGTCGGCGCTGAGACCCGCGATCACCGGCTGCCGGGCCGCCGCGAGGAGGCATGCCGCCGCCGCCGCCGCCTCGTCCAGGCTGGCCGGCGCGCCGGCCACGGCATGCCGTGCCGATGCCGCCGCCGCTGTATCGCGGGCGAAGCCCGCAGCGGCAAGCGGGCAGCCGCGCGTGTCGACGCTGCCGGCGCCGTCGCTCCGCAGGTCGTCGCAGGCGAGGCCGCAGAACGGACAGGTGATGGGCGACAGCACCGCAGCGTCGGGCACGGCCGCCGAACTCACGCGCCCTGCCGCGGCGGCGACTTGTCGTGCTTGATGTAGGCGAAGCGCTGATCGTCGGTCGGCGTACCTTCGAGGGCGCTGCCCTCCGCCGGCCGCCAGTGCACGAACTCCTCGATGCGCTGCGCCAGCTCGAAGTCCTTGTCGGTGATGCCCTTGGCCGTATGAGTCTGGAGGCGTACCTCGACCCAGGCGTAGGAGGCGGTGATGTCCGGATGGTGCCACGCGGCTTCGGCGAGATGGCCGACGGCGTTGATCACCATGAGCGTGCCCTTCCAACCGGCGGTCCGGTACTTGCGGCGGATCCAGCCGCCTTCGTAGGTCCAATGCGGGAGCGTCTCGACGAGCCGGGTCCGGATCTCCTGGTCGTCGTACGTGCGCTCGGCCTTCCGCTCCGCCATGTCGAGCCCTCCCTTTGCCGCCGTAGGGCAATGTCATTTATCTCCGGCGAGCGTTCAGTCTATCCTCACCGTTCGCTGACACAAAATTAACTATGTTTGAGGGGGAAAGGCGCTGGCACGACAGATCCGCAGCGTCGAGGTCCTCGCCCCGGCGCGCCTCCATCTGGGCTTCCTCGACCTGCACGGCGGACTCGGCCGCCGGTTCGGCAGCCTCGGCCTGACGATCGAGGGGATCGGCACGCGCGTCCGCCTGCGGCCCGCGGCGGCGGGTGCCGTGAGCGTGGCCGCCGCGCCCGAGCGCGCCGCGTCCTATCTGCGCAAGGCGCAGGATGCGTTCGGCCTTCCCGCGCCTGTCGATCTCGCCATCGCGGAGACGATCCCGGAGCATGCCGGCCTCGGCTCCGGCACGCAGCTTGGGCTGGCGGTCGCCGCCGCGCTCACCCGCCTGCACGGCCGCGCGGTCCCGGCGCGAGCGCTCGCCGACGCCGTCGACCGCGGCGCCCGCTCCGGCATCGGCATCGGCGCGTTCGAGAGCGGCGGGTTCCTGGTCGACGGCGGACGGGCAGCGACCGCCGCTTCCGCGGGAGCGGCGCCGATCGTCGCGAGATTGCCTTTCCCCGAGGACTGGCCGATCCTGCTGATCTTCGATGCGGCGCGGCAGGGACTGCACGGCCGCGCCGAGACGGCCGCCTTCGGACAACTGCCCGAGTTTACCGAACAGCTTGCCGGACGGCTGTGCCGCGTGGTCCTGATGCAGCTCCTGCCGGGCATCGCGGAACGCGACCTCGCCGCGACGTCGGCGGCGCTGCGCGAGATCCAGGCCCGCGTCGGCGACCATTTCGCCGCCGCCCAGGGCGGAAGGTTCGCAAGCCCCGCCGTCGCCGACGCGCTCGCCTGGCTCGAAGCGGAGGGCGTCGCCGGCATCGGGCAAAGCTCCTGGGGACCGACCGGCTTCGCGATCGTCGACGACGAGAAACGCGCGCAGACGTTGGCACGGCACATCGGCAACCGTATCGGCGCGGGCACGCTCGCCTGCCGCATCGTGCGGGCCCGCAACGCCGGCGCCGCGATCACGGAAGAGCGACAGGCAGAGGAAGACAGGGAAGGAGCAGCCCGATGAGCAACGACGGCGATCCGAAAAGCGGCGGCAATGCCGCGCCGCGCATCCTCCATTTCCTGACGCCGCTGCCGAACGTCAGCCCGTTCGACGTCAACATGGCGATCGATTCCGGCTTCGCCGTCGCGAGCTATACCGGGATCGCGCTCGGCGACGTGACCGCGCTGACGCAGGACGCGATGTTCTCGCGCGCGCCGCAGGACGCGCCGAAGACCTGCCTGTTCATCGGCGGGCGCGACGCGGCGCTCGCCATGGAGATGGCGGAAGCCGCCCGCAAGGCGATGTTCCCGCCCTTCCAGAACTCGGTCTTCGCCGATCCGAACGGGGCCTTCACGACGGCGGCGGCGATGATCGCCTGCATCGAGCGGCAGCTTCGCCGCGACGGCGGGAGCACGCTCGCCGGCCGCCGCATCGTGGTGATCGGCGCGAAGGGGATCGTCGGCGGGATCGCCGGCTTGATCGCCGCCGAGGCCGGCGCTGACGTCACGCTCGTCGCGCATGACCGGAGCGGCGCGGTGGCGGCGAAGGCCGCCGACTTCGAGCAGCGATTCCATGTCAAGATGGCGGCTGCCGTGGGCAGCACGTCCGACGAGCGCAAGGCGGCGCTGCGCGACGCGGAGGTCGTGCTGGCCGCCGGCCGCGCCGGAGTGCAGGTGGTCTCGCGCGACGAGCTGGCGGCCGCGAGCGGGACCTTGAAGGTCGTCGTCGACGTGAACGCCGTGCCGCCGCTCGGCGTCGAAGGGCTGGCGGTCGACGCGGACGGCGTGCCGCTCGGGATCGGAGACGCGAAGGGGATCGGCGCGCTCGCGGTCGGGAACATCAAGTTCAAGACCCAGCATCGGCTGCTGCGCCGCATTCACGCGGCGGACAAGGCGTACTTCATCGCCTACCGCGAGGCATACGAGGCAGCGAAGGAGCTTGCCGCTTCGTGACCGGCGGACCGGCGATGCCGCCGCCGCTCGCCGCGGTAGCGCTCTCGGCACGCACGCTGGCGCAGGCCGCGCGGCGGGCCGGCGAGCCGTGCGTCGCGCTCGACCTGTTCAGCGATGCCGATACGGCCGCCGCCGCCGTCGCCATGGCGCCGTTGCGCGGCGATTTCGGGCGCGGGTTCGACCGCGGCGACCTGCTCGGCACGCTGCGCTCGCTGCGCGGACGCGTTGCCGGCGTCGTGTACGGCGCGGGCTTCGAGAGCGCCCCAGATCTGCTCGACGAGATCGGCGGCGTCCTGCCGCTCGTCGGCAACGGCGCGGCGGCGGTGCGCCGCGTCAAGGAACCCGCCGCGCTCGCCGCGCTGTTCGCGCAAGCCGGCCTGCCGCATCCGGAGATCGCGCGGGGACCTCCGCCTCGGGACGGCGGCGAGTGGGTCGCCAAGCAGGAGGGCGGCTCGGGCGGCGAGCACGTCGTCCCGGCGGACACCATTCGGCGGCAACCGGGCGTTGCCGGCGATCCAGGGCTCTATTTCCAGCGCCGCGTGCCCGGCGAGGCGCTGTCGGCGTTGTTCCTCGCGGACGGACGCCGCCGCGCCCTCGTCATCGGCTTCACCCTGCAATGGCCCAGCCCGACGCCGGCCGCGCCATACCGCTTCGGCGGCTGCGCGGGACCGGTAGCGCCCGCCGCGTCCCTCGCGCGCCGGATCGCAGAGGCGTGCGACGCGCTGGTCGAGATGACGGGGCTGGTCGGGCTGAACAGTCTCGACCTCCTGATCGACGGCGATGGCGGCGCGGTCCATGCGATCGAGATCAACCCGCGCCCCGGCGCGACGCTCGACGTCTTCGATGCGCTCTGCGCGCCTCCGCTCTGGCGGCTGCATTGCGAGGCGGCGATCCGGGGATCGCTGCCGGACCGCGTCGCGCTGAGGGAAGGCACGGCGCGCGCCGCCGGCATTCTCCACGCGCCGGCGCGGCTCTCCGTCGACACGTCGCTGCGCTGGCCGGCGTGGGTCGCGGACCGGCCGGCGGCGGGCAGCGGGATCGAGGCGGGGATGCCGCTCTGCACGGTGCAGGCGTCGGCGGCCGATGCCGGCGCGGCGCGCCGACGCGTCGAGGAGCGTGCCCGCCTGCTCTGCTCCGCCCTGCCCTTCGACGATGCCGGACACAGCCGCCAGCGGCTGAGGAGGAACGCATGACCACTGCGCCGTCACCTGCACCTGCCGGACGCCCGAGCGTCAACCGGCTCGCCGCGCCGCTGGTGGAGCGCCTCGTCGCCGACGCCGCCATGCTGCGCATCGCCGTCTCGCGCGACGCGAGCGGCGCGACGCTGGTCGACGCCGGCATCGCAGTGCCGGGCGGCATCGAGGCCGGACGCCGGATGGCGGAGATCTGCCTCGCCGGCCTCGGCGACGTGCAGGTCGCGGCAACCGCCGCCGGTGCGCCGTGGCCCTGGACGGTGACGGTGCGGACAAGCGATCCCGTGCTCGCCTGCCTCGCCAGCCAGTACGCCGGCTGGAGCCTGTCGCACGACGAAGGCGACGACAAATTCTTCTCGCTGGGCTCCGGTCCCGGACGGGCGCTCGCCGCGAAGGAGGAGCTGTTCGGCGAACTCGGCTACAAGGATTCGTCGGACAACGCCGTGCTCGTCCTCGAAACCGACAAGCCGCCGCCGACGGCGCTGGTGCGGCGGGTCGCCGAGGCGTGCGGCATCGAGCCGGCGCGCCTCACCTTCGTGCTGGCGCCGACGATGAGCCTTGCCGGCAGCATGCAGGTCGTCGCCCGCTCGCTGGAGGTCGCGCTGCACAAGGCGCACGCGCTCAAGTTCCCGCTCGACCGCATCGTCGACGGGATCGGGACGGCGCCGCTGCCCCCGCCCGCCCCCGACTTCGTCGCCGCGATGGGCCGCACCAACGACGCCGTGCTCTACGGCGGCACGGTCCAGCTTTTCGTCGACGGACCCGAGGACGAAGCAGCGGCGCTGGCGGAGCGGCTGCCGAGCCGCGCCAGCGCCGATTACGGCAAGCCGTTCGCCGAGATATTCGCGGCGGTGAAGGGCGATTTCTACAAGATCGACCCGATGCTCTTCAGCCCCGGCCTCGTCTTCGTGACCGCGCTGAAGACCGGCCGTACCTTCCGGCGCGGCGGACTGGACGAGGCGGTGCTGCGGCGCTCCTTCGCGCTCGACGCGGCCTGAGGAAAGGACGCGGTGCGGCCGCCGATCCGACGATTGCTGGTGCTCGCCGATGATCCGGAGTGGCACACGCGCCGTCTCGTCGCCGCGGCGCGGGAGCGCGGCGCCGAGACGATCGTCTGCGCGCTGGCGGATTGCCGCTTCACGATCGGCTCGGGCGATGTTAGCGCTAACATGATTCCGGGGCTTCCTCCCGGCGCGCTACCGGACGCCACGTTCGTTCGGACGGTCGCGGCCGGCAGCTTCGAGCAGGTGACGTTCCGTCTCGCGATCCTGCACGCGCTCGAAGCGTCGGGCGTTCCGGTGGTCAACCCGCCACGCGCCATCGAGCGCTGCGTCGACAAGGGAATGACCAGCTTCCTGCTGCACCGGGCCGGGCTGCCGACGCCGCCGACCTGCGTAACCGAGAGCGCCGAGAGCGCGGACCGCTGGCGCAACGAGGTCGGCGGCGGCGCCGACGTGGTTCTCAAGCCGCTCTTCGGCTCGCAGGGGCGCGGGTTGCGGCGGCTCCGGCGCGGCGACCTCCTGCCGCCGCCGTCGGAGGTCGCGGGCGTGTACTATCTCCAGCGCTTCGTCGGGCGCGAAGCGGCTTGGCCCGACATCCGCGTGTTCGTCGTCGGCGGGCGGCCGGTCGCGGCGATGCGCCGGCATGGGCGGAGCTGGATCACGACCGTCGCGCGCGGCGGGTTGATCACCGGAACGCCGGACGCTTCGAGCGCGTGCAGGATCGCAAGACGGAAGGTCACCTGCTCGAAGCTGCCGGCCGCGACCGTCCGGACGAACGCGGCGT
>DASWRT010000229.1:0-8867 GCA_036403035.1 Allostellaceae bacterium
CCGGCGCGAGCGGGCGGCCCAGGCCGAGGGCGCGGCGCTGCGGGACGGAGAGGACCATGTAGATGAAGTGCTCGGCGGCGAACCGGCTGTCGTCGCTTATGTCGTCCAGTGCGATCGTGCCGTCCGGCGGCGCGGAACGCCGGTCATGCTCCAGCAGGGCGGCGATGCGCTCGACGCCCTTGGTCGTCCCCAACTGGTTGACGATGCGCGCCAGTTCCGGAAAGCGCTGCGCCTCCGCGACGATCACGCGGTGCAGCGCGAGCGCGTCCGGCGAGAGCGCGGCGGCCTGGATCTGCTGCGCCGTATGCAGCAGCACCTCGTCGAGCGGAGCCGATTCGTGCAGCGTCGCGTCGAATGGCGGCATCCAGGCTTCGATGAAGCGGCGGATCACCGCCTCGAACACATCGTCCTTGTCGTGGAACCGGGCGTAGAAGGTCCGCTTCGAGATCCGCGCACGCTCGGCGATCGCATCGATGCTGGTCACGCCGAACCCCTGTGTCAGGAACAGCTCGGTTGCGATGTCGAGGATCGCGCCGCGCAGCCGCGCGGACTCGGCGCGCGACGGGCGCCCCCCGCCGCCGCGCCGTTCCGCTGTCTCTATCGGCTTCTTCCGTCGGGCGGATGATTCCGGGCGCAAGCCGTCCCTGCCTTACCGCCAGTAATGGTGATGATAATATCCCGGCCCGCCGGCCGGTACGATGATGCAGCCGGACAGGAGGGAGGCGACGGCCAGTGCCGCCGCCGCGGCCAGTCCGGTGCGAAAGCGCCGATGCCGCCCTTTCCGGTCATGTCCCTTCAACGTGCGCATGCGTGTTCTCCTCGGTCGATCGGCAGAGTGACTCAGCGCCGATGGATGAAACTTATGGTGCCCCGTATTGAAACGCAACGGTACCGTACCGATTTTTTTAACAGCGGGGACGGTCCGCGTCGATGGTCCGTATCTCTTGCCAGGATCGGAGCGGGGCCTGCGCCCGCTTCGGCGACGAATGCGCCGATAGCGTGTTGGCAGGTCAGTCCCCGCGCGTTGAGGAGGTCACAGGTGATGGTTCGGCGAGAACATCGTCCGGGACGAAAGGGGATGGCCGGTCTGCGGATCGCTGCTGCCGCGGCGGCCGGGATCGCGCTGGCCGCGGTTGTCGCACCGTCCGCGGCGGAAGCGCGGGGCTTCGTGGGATTCTCGGTCGGCGTCCCGCTCTTCGGGCCGGCCTACTATCCGCCGCCGCCGGTCGTTTATGGGCCGCCGCCGGCCGTGGTCTATGCGCCGCCGCCGGCAGCCGTGGTGCCCGCGGCGCCGCTGCCGAATGCGGGCGCGCAGCAGGGCGACAACTGCCGGGAATACCAGAGCACGGTGACGATCGACGGCCGCCCGCAGCCGACCCACGGCCGGGCATGCCTCCAGCCGGACGGCACGTGGCGCATCGTCCAATGAGCGAGAGCACAAGAATGAGATCGATTTTGCGTACCGTCGCCGCGGCGGTCGTCGTGGCGCTCACCCTGTCGGGCTGCGTGGTGTACGACCCCGTCCCGGCATATCCCGGTTATCCGGCGGCAGTGTATCCCGCCGCGCCCGTCTACGGTCCGCCGGTCTATGGCTCGGTCGGCATCAGCATCGGTGAAGGCTGGGGCGGTGGCGGCTGGCATCACCGCCGCTGGTAGATCGAGGAGCAGCATCCATGAGAGCCAGTCTGGTTCGGCTTGCCGCCGCGTCCCTCCTGCTCGCCGGCACCGCCGCGCAGGCATCCGCGCAGGACCGCTGGCATGACGATCGGCGCGGGTGGGACGAGCATCGTCGCGACGACCGTGGTGGGGATCGCCGCGATGCCGAACGGTGGCGCGACCGCGACATCCACCACTTCCGCGAGCATGATTTCGACCGCTGGCGCGCAGGCCGCTGGTACCAGGGGCGGCATGACGGGCGGGCCGGCTGGTGGTGGGTGGTCGGCGGCACCTGGTACTACTATCCGCAGCCGGTCTACCCGTACCCCGATCCGTATCAGCCGCCGGTCGCCGCCGGTCCGCCGCCATCGCCGGGCGCAGTCTATTATTACTGCGACCAGCCGTCCGGCTATTACCCCTACGTTCCCTCCTGCCCGTCCGGCTGGCGGATGGTGCCGGCCGGGTAAGCGAAATATCGGTCAACGACCGGGGCAGGCGGTATCAAAGCGTGATCACCTGATCCGGCGGGTTGCCCGAAAGCGCCTTGTAGAGGTCTGGAAAGCACCCGATCGGCACGCCGTCCAGGAGCTGATCGGCGATCTCGCGCTCATAGCAGCACTGGTCGCAGCCCATCAGCAGGATGCCCTTCTCGCGCGCGACCTTGAGGAGCCTCTCGCCGAGCGGGTTCCCTTTGACGAGGACGTAGTTGTTGTCCTCGAAGAAGAACATGCCGATCACCTCGGCGCCGTGCCGCCCTTCCTCCATCTGCGGCAGGATCATCTTGCCGAGCACGTACGAGACGGTATGGCGCTGCGTGGCGAAGATGTAGGCGACCTTCATGGCTGAGCTTCCCCTTGTTCCCGCTGTGAAGACATGACGCCGCCATCGCAGGCCGCGAGCGCGGCGCGGAACGCGGCGACGGTGAGCGTGGCGCGGTCCTGCTTAAGGGGTGGCACGCCGGCCAGCTCGGCGACGAGATCGGGCGCCGAAAGCCGCGCGGCCGCGCCAAGGCTGCGGCCGGTCGCCAGTTCGGCGAGCCGCTCGCAATAGGCGATGAGCGTCACGCACGTATCGGCACGGAAGCCGACATCGCCGATCGTGTCGCCGCCGTCGCACAGGCGGATGCTGAACGCGGCGGAGAGCCCGTTCCCGTCGGACCGGGCGTGTCCCTCGATCGGCAGCGGCGCGCGTCTGCGGCGGCGCAATCCGCAGTCGAAGCAGTCGCTCACCGAAAGCGGCCGGCCGGCGTTGCCGCCGCCGCAGCAGGCCGGCGGCAGCCGTTGCGCGATATCGCCGCCGCCGCTCACCGCCACCGCAGCAGCCGCTTCTCCAGCCGGCCGGCGATACCGAAGATCAGCAGCACGAACGCCATGATCAGCAGCACCAGCGCCAGCATCAGCGACGCGTTGTAGGTGCTCTGCGCGAACGAGAGCAGGTAGCCGAGCCCGCGGCTCGCGCCGACGGACTCGCCGACCACGGCGCCCGTGAATGCGAAACCGACCGCCACCTTGAGATTGCCCATGATCCAGGCGGCGACGAACGGCAGGTAGACCTCGCGCAGGATCGCCCAGCGGCCGCCGCCGAGCGTGCGCACGCGCTCGACGAGGCGGCGATCGACCTGCTTGATCCCGGTATAGACGGTGAAGAACACGAGCACGGCGACGAGCACGAAGGCGAGCGCCACCTTCGATGCGATCCCGATGCCGAGCCAGATGACGAAGAGCGGCCCGAGCACGACGCGCGGCACGGCGTTCAGCAGCATCATCACCGGCTCCAGCAGCTCGGCGACGAGCGGGACGAGAGCTGCCGCCGCGCCGAGGACGACGCCGACGACGATGCCGAGCGCCAGTCCGCCGAGCGCGGCCGAAAAGGTCGCTTCGAGATGGGGCCAGATGGCGCCGTCCGCGAACAGCTCGACCAGCGCTCCGCCGATTCGGCTCGGCGGGGGAGCGTAGAGCGGATTGAGCCATCCCGCCCGGCCGGCGGCCTCCCAGAGCGCAAGGGCGATCGCGAGCGCGAGGAGCTGGCGTACCCACACGCGGTTGAACCGTGTCACGCCGCTTCGACCTCCTGCCGCGCTCCTTCGACCTCCTGCGACAGGTCGCGCCAGAGCTGCTCGAACAGCGGGCCGAAGGCGGGGTGGGTGCGCGCCCGGACGAGGTTGCGCGGGCGCGGGATCGGCACCGTGTAGAACTGCGAGACCCGGGCGCGCGGACCCTGCGACAGCAGGTAGACCGTGTCCGACAGCGCCAGCGCCTCCTCCAAATCGTGCGTGACCAGCAGGACGCCGATCCCCTCCCGCTCGACGAGGTCGACCACGTCCTGCGTGACGCGCGCCCGGACGATCGCGTCGAGCGAGGCGAACGGCTCGTCCATCAGCAGCAGCCGCGGCCGCAGCGCCAGCACCTGGGCCAGCGCCACCCGCTTGCGCTGCCCGCCGCTGAGCCGGCTGGGATAGCGCGGCCCGAACCCGCCGAGGCCGAGCCGCTCAAGCCACGTCTCTGCCTCGGCGGCGGCGCGCCGCCGGTCCATGCCGCGCAGCCGCAGGCCGAGCGCGACGTTCTCCGCGGCGGTCCGCCAGGGCAGCAGCGCATCGTCCTGGAACAGGATGCCGATGTCGCTCGGCGACAGCCCGGCGTCGCGCTCGATGCGGCCGGCCGACGGCGCCTGCAACGCCATGACCGCCCGAAGTAGGCTGCTCTTGCCGGAGCCGGACGGCCCGACGAGACTGACGAAGCGGCCGGCTTCGACCTCAAGACTTGCGCCTTCCAGGACCGGCTCGGGGCCGCCGTACGAGAGCGACAGGTCGGCGACGCGCAGCACCGCTCAACCCGCCCGCGCCGCGATCGACGTGTCGTAGAGCCCTGATGTATCCGTATCCGGCTTCAGCAGACCCGCTGTCTTCAGCGTCTCCGCGACGCGGTTGGACGCCGAGAGGTCGATCGCCACCTCGGTCGGATACAGCGAGTCGCGGTAGCGGCCGAGCACGTCGCGCAGCTCGCCCATGTCGGCGCCGGCCGTCAGCTCGCGCGGCAGCGCCTTCGCCAGATCCTCCGGCGACGCGGCCCGCGTGGCGCGCAGCGCCGCCTGGAGCGCGCCGGCAAGCGCCGTCATCTCGTCGCGGCGGGCCGGGATCTCCGTCGTGCGCACGGCGACGCCCATGAACTCGTAGGGGCCGCCGAGATATTTCTGCGCGTCTTCATTGTTCATCGCGTTGACCAGCACCCGGCCGCCGGCTTTCTCCACCAGGGTCAGGGCCGGCTCCTGGACGAGGCCGGCATCGACCTGTCCCTGGCGCAACGCTTCGAGGAGGTTCGGGCCGAGCGTCGCGAACTGCACCTGCGTCGCCGCGACGCCGGCCCCGCGGAGCAGATTGAGCAGCAGCGCGTGATCGGCGTTGCCGAGGGCCGAGACGCCGACGGTCCGGCCCTTGAGGTCCGCGATGTCCTTGATCTCGGCGGCGCGCTTCGGCGCGGTGGCGAGGGCGAAGAGCGGCAGCCGTCCGGTCGTGGCGAAGCGGCGGATGTCGGCGCCGTGGCCGTAAGCCTGGAGCGCTACGTCGAGCGAGGTCGCGGCATAGTCGACGGCGCCCCCGACCAGCGCCTGCATCGCCGCGTTGCCGCCGCGGGTATAGACCAGCTCGACGTCCAGCCCGGCATTGCCGAAGTGGCCGCCGGCCCGCGCGACCTCATAGGGGACGACGCAGAGGAGCTGGCTGCAGAAGGCGAGCTTGATGTGCTTGCCGGCCGCGGCTTGCGCGGCGCCGGCGTTCCCGACGCTCGCCGCCGCGATCACGCCGGCCGCGGCGCCCTTGAGGAGGCTCCGCCGATCGACCGGCGGGAGCGGCGGCGCCACGCCGCTTTCCGGCGGCTCGCTGAGGGAGAACGGTTTGTCGCAGCAGCCCACGAGAACCTCCCGTTTGGAGGCCGGTCCGAAACCCGCCACCGAAACAAAAAACCGCCGCGGCTGAAACCGGGCGGCATCCCTTATGGGCGCCCCTGCCTTAGCCGCATTTCTAAGGCGCCCGCAAGCTGGGCTCGAAATCGGCGCCGGCCGACAGCTTAGGCGACGCTCGCCCGATGTCAATGCGATGGGCGAACGCCGCGCCGGTGCTGCAATCGAAGATGTGTATCGCGACGGGCGCGGTCAGTCGGCCGCCTGCTTGCCTTCCGTGTCGTCCAGGAACGGATAGTCCGTGTAGCCGTGCTCGTCGCCGCCGTAGAACGTCGCCCGGTCCGGCGTGTTGAGCGGCGCGCCGTGGCGCAGCCGCTCGACGAGGTCGGGGTTCGCAATGAAGGGACGGCCGAAGGCGATAAGGTCGGCCAGGTTCTTGCGCCGCGCCTCGATCGCCATCTCCAGGTCGTAGCCGTTATTGGCGATGTAGAGGCCATTGAACAGCCGCCGCAGCTTGTGCAGGTCGAACGCGCCCGGCACGTCCCGCGGACCCTGGGTCGCGCCTTCGACGAGGTGGAGATAGACGAGGCCGAGCCGGCTGAGCTGCTCGATGACGTAGGAGAAGGTCCGTTCCGGGTCGCTGTCCGCGATGTCGTTCGCCGGGCTCACGGGGGAGAGCCGGATGCCGACCCGATCGGCGCCCCAGACGCCGACCACGGCCTGCGCCACCTCCAGCATCAGGCGGGCGCGGTTCTCGACCGGGCCGCCATAGGCGTCGGTGCGCTTGTTGGTGCCGTCGCGCAGGAATTGGTCGAGCAGGTAGCCGTTCGCGCCGTGGATCTCGACGCCGTCGAACCCGGCGCGCCTCGCGTTTTCCGCGGCGTGCCGGTACTGCTCGATGATGCCGGGGATCTCGTCCGTCCGCAGCGCCCGCGGCGTCGGGTGCGGCTCGAACCCGTGCTCGGTGAAGGCTTGCCCCTTCGGCTGGATCGCCGAGGGCGCGACCGGCAAGCCGCCGTCCGGCTGCAACGACGGATGCGAGATGCGGCCGACGTGCCAAAGCTGGAGGAAGATCCGGCCGCCCTTCGCGTGGACGGCGTCGGTGACGCGCTTCCAGCCGACGACCTGCTCGTCGCTGTGGATGCCGGGCGTCCAGGCATAGCCCTTGCCCTGCGGCGAGATCTGCGTCGCCTCGCTGATGATGAGGCCGGCCGAGGCGCGCTGTGCGTAGTACTCGGCGTGCACCGGGCCGGGCGCGTCGTTCACCTTCGCTCGGCTCCGCGTCAGCGGCGCCATCACGAGCCGGTTGGCGAGCGTGTAGGGGCCGAGCCTCACGGGGGCGAAGAGATCGGTGTCGGTGCGGGTATCCTTATCCGCGGGCATGTGCGTATCGGGCATAGGTTCTCGCTTTCGATACTGTCGATGGAGTTCGGGGGAGGGGGATTTCCGGAAACCGGAAGGATGCCGGACCGTCGCGGTTCCTCGCCGCTATCGGCCGACCGTCGCCATCCCGGCTTCGGGGTATCGCGTGCCGGCTGCCGAGTCTGGCGGAAAAGCTGCGTCGATCGCCTTGAGATCGTCGGCGGTCAGCCGCACGTCGAGCGCGCCGACATTCTGTTCCAGATACTTCCGGCGCTTCGTTCCGGGGATCGGCACGATGTCGCCGCCCTGCGCCAGCACCCAGGCGAGCGCGAGCTGCGCCGGGGTACAGCCCTTGGCCCGCGCCATCTCCTCGATCCGGCTCACGAGGTCGAGGTTGCGCTGGAAATTGCCGCCCTGGAAGCGCGGCGCGCCGCGGCGGAAATCGTCCGGCGCCAGATCCTCGACGCGCTTGAACTGGCCGGTCAGGAAGCCGCGGCCGAGCGGGCTGTAGGCGACGAAGCCGATCCCGAGTTCGCGCACCGCCGGCAGGATCTCGCCCTCCGGGTCACGGCTCCACAGCGAGTACTCGGTCTGGAGCGCGGCGATCGGGTGCACGGCGTGGGCCCGCCGGATCGTCTGCGGCCCGGCCTCGGAGAGGCCGAGGAACCGCACCTTGCCTTCGCGGACAAGCTCGGCCATCGCGCCGACCGTCTCCTCGATCGGCGTGTTCGGGTCGACGCGGTGCTGGTAGTAGAGGTCGATCGTGTCGACGCCGAGCCGCTTGAGGCTCGCCTCGCAGGCCGAGCGGACATAGTCGGGCCGGCCGCTGATGCCCTGGAAGCTGCCGTCGCTGCCGCGCACATTGCCGAACTTCGTCGCGAGGATCACGCCGTCGCGGCGGTCGCGGATCGCGCGCCCGACCAGTTCCTCGTTGCGTCCGACGCCGTACATGTCGGCGGTGTCGAGCAGCGTGACGCCGAGCTCCAGCGCCCGGTGGATGGTCGCGATCGACTCCGCGTCGTCGCGCCCGGCATAGAACTCGGACATCCCCATGCAGCCGAGTCCGATCGCCGAAATCTGCAACCCCTGTCCGAGCCGTCGTGTCTGCATCGGATGGTCCTGATTCGCCAGAAGGGAGGGAAGGGTGGCCGGACGATCGATCCGGTCCGCGCGGCGCATGAGTTGAACCGTCGGCAAGAGGTGGTGGCGCGGCCCCTCTCCCGAAAACCCGATCGGCGCCTCGGAGTTCCTCGTTCCGCGAATGACGGCTCTGCAATCCAGGCAGGCGAGCGGGACGCCCGAATCGTGTCCTGCTCGCCGTTGGGCACCGTCAACTTGATGGTCGCGGACGAGAGGAGAGCCGGGAGGAGCGCGTGATCGGAACGGCCCTCACGCGGCGGCCGCGCTGACGCCGGTGACGTCGGCCCAGACCGCGAAGGCTCTGGCGCGGTTGGTTCGGTACTGATCGGCGGTGACGTGATCGCGGCGGCGATGAAAGAGATTGTTGATCGGGTCATGTGCGGACAGGAACCGTTGCGCCTGTCCCGGTGATTTGAACCGCTTTATCTGCCGCTCGCGTCGTCGTGTCGGCTGATGCGAGTTCTCCGCCCGATTATTCAAGCCCTCGTGCCGGCGGTGCTCGACATCGGGCATGAGCTCCTTCTTCGCGGCGGGATAGCTGGCGAGCTTATCGGTGATCATCACCCGCGGTGCTCGGTGGCGGAGCGATGACCACGGCGGAGATGAAAGAGATTGTTGATTTGGTCATGAGCGGAAAGGAAGCGCTGGGCCTCTCCAGGAGATTTGAACCGCTTCCTTTGTCGCTCTCGTCGTCGTGTCGGCTGATGCGAGTTCTCCGCCCGATTGTTCAGTCCCTTGTGCCGTCGGTGTTCGACCCCAGGCATGATCTCCCGCTTCGCCGCGCCATAACTGGCGAGCTTGTCGGTGACCATGAC
>DASWRT010000230.1:0-1546 GCA_036403035.1 Allostellaceae bacterium
GAGCGGCGTGCCGAACAATTGCGACAGCGACAGAATCACGCCGGAGTGGACGACGACGGCGTAGACCTGCTTGAAGGTCGCGTCGCCGCCGAGCAGCGCGTTGAACACGCCGAGCGCGATGCCGGCGACGATCAGCGCGGCGAGCGGCATCGCCACCGCCTGGCCGGCGAGTCCGGTATAACGCGCGCGGTCCAGCCCCTGCTCCATGCGCTGGTAGGCCGCGTCCGGGATCTTGACGCCGAACGACTCCATCGTCCGGACCTGCTGATCCAGCATCGCCGCCTTGCCGACGTCGGTCGACAGGAACGCGAACGTCGCGGCGCCGCCGAGCCCGACGACGACCAGCAGGACGCCGAGCCAGCGCGGCTGCGCGGCAACGGCGGCGTAGGTCGCGCGCGGCGCGAACAGGACGCCGGCAACGCGAGCGGGCAGGCTTTTCGCCGGGACCGCCGGTGCGGCGGGCAGGGTCTGCGTCATATATGCCTCGTGCTATCTAGGATACATACGACTTCCGCTTCGCCGGTGTTCTGTGACTTCGGCGTGCGGTCGACGCCGGGGCGGGCGCGAAGACCTTGCGCAGGATGCCCAGGCCGCCGACCAGGCGGCGCCGCGCCGGCAGGTCGAGCGGGGCGAGGACGTCGGCGAGGTGCGCCTCGGCGGCGCGGCTGACGCGTTCGAGCGCGGCGCGGCCGGTCGGCGTGACATCGATCATCACGACCCGGCGGTCGCCGTCCGGCGCCTCGCGGCGGACCCAGCCGCGCTCGACCATCGCGCTGATCGAGTTGGACATCGTCGGCAGGCTGACGCCCTGCAGCGAGGCGAGGTCGGTGAGCATGCGCGGCCGGACGCTGAGCAGCGAGAGCAGGCCGAAATGCGCCGGCGCCGGCATTTCGCCGGCGGCGCGCAGCTCCGCGGCGACGGTGCGCATCACCAGCGGGATGATTTCGAGAATTTCGCGCGCGGTATCGCGCGCCTGAACACGGGTCATGGGCGCTGCTTTGACTTAGGTGAACTAATGGTTACGGGTGCTAAGTTATCACGTTTCCTTGACAGTGGGAATGGGGGTGTTTACCATGCTGATTCCCTGCGACTAAGGAGCGTGAAGTGGTCGGATTCGTCCCCAAAGAGATGTTCTTCACCAAGGGTGTCGGCAAGCACCGCGAGAAGCTGACCTCGTTCGAGCTCGCGCTGCGCTCGGCCGGCATCGCCGCGTGCAACCTGGTGCGCGTGTCGAGCATCTTTCCGCCGAACTGCAAGATCCTGTCGCGGGCCCAGGGGGCCAAGCGGCTCGAGCCGGGCCAGGTGACCTTCGTCGTGATGTCCGAGGCGGCGACGCGCGAACCGCACCGCCTGATCGCCGCGACGGTCGGCGTCGCGATCCCGCGCGACCGCGAGCTCTACGGCTATCTGTCGGAGCATCACAGCTTCGGCGAGAGTGAAGACATCGCCGGCGACTACGCCGAAGAGCTCGCCGCGGAAATGCTGGCGACCACGCTCGGCCTCGAATTCGATCCGGACAAGAGCTGGGACGAAAAGAAGGAAGTCT
>DASWRT010000231.1:0-3915 GCA_036403035.1 Allostellaceae bacterium
CGACAGGCCGAAGCCCTGATCGCGGGAACTTATCTTGCCGGGACCAACACTCGGCGGGTTCGTCGTGCCCTCGGCGCTCTGTTCGGCGGCGCGGTCGGCAAGGACACCGTCAGCCGGGCCTGGCACAAGGTGCAGACCGACTGGGAAGCCTGGCAGAAACGCGATCTGTCGCGCGACGACATCGTTCGGCTCATCCTCGACGGCACGGTCGTGAAGGTATTTCCGTCCGCCAGCCATTTCAGGAGAGCGGTACCGAACCGGCTCTTTTCTTGCGCGCGATCATTGGCGGTTACGTGAGAAGGGTCCGCTCTAGCAACCAATATCCGCCCAGTACGCCGATTCCGGCAGAGATCACGTAGACCGCCACTGCCGTTCTGACAGGAACCGCAGCGGCCGGCGTGGAGAGCAGGCAATCAAGCGCACGCAGTGCCGGTAGAGCAAGCGAGACGATCGCGATCTGACCCGCCTCGACCCCAAGATTGAACGACGCCAGCGCCGTGACGAGAGCGTCTTTCGGAGGACTAAATTCCTGCAGGGCCGCGGCGAAGCCGAAGCCGTGGATAAGGCCGAAGGCGAAGGCGATGCGCCACCGTCTCTCGACGTCGCGCGACAGGAAGTTCTCGATCGCGACATACACGATCGACGCGGCGATCGCGGGTTCGGCGATCCCATTCGGAATCCGCACGATGTCCAATGCCGCAAGCGACAGCGTGATCGAATGAGCGACGGTGAAGGCGGTGACGATCTTGACCACTGGCCACAGCCGCCGTGCCCACAGGACGATCGCGATCAGGAAGGCGATATGGTCGTAGCCGAGGAAGATGTGCTCGATGCCGGAGACGAGATACCGGGCGACCACCTGTACGACGGTCGGCCGCTCCCCAACGGCGAGCGGGATTTCGGTTTCGCGTGCATCCAACAGGGCCTGAGAGTTGCGCTCGCCGCCACCGTCTCGGATTAGCACGGCCTGACGCGCCATGCTGTCGACGTCGGTTAGGATCGTCGAGCGGTACCGCAGGCCCCCGCCGGTATCGCCGCACGACCAGCGGACGCGGACGACGATCCCGTCGCCGTCGGGAGCGACCGTTGGCGGACCTGGCCGGCAGGCCGCATCGCCGTCGGCATTCACGATAACGGCGCGAGCCGTGACGTACGCCGCGATCGTCGGCGCGGCAGCAGCGAGTGCATCCGCCCGCACCATCCCGGAATCGGCGTCGACGATGTTCGTGCCGGCGGCGTGGTCGACATCGCTGCCCTTCATCGCGATCTCGACATCCACGGCTCGGCTGTCGGCCATCGTCTCGATGCGTGCGCTCGACCAGTTTATCTGGTGCGCCCGAGCCGTTCCGATGCAACCGACGGCGGCGCCGATGAAAGCGAATACGGCCATCGCCGCCGCCCGCGCCGGCCATGAGCGGCGAGGACGACGGCCGGTCACGAGGACGGCCCCGCGATCTTCAGCAACTTAGCGAGATGTGCCGCCGCATAGTCGGGAACGGCGACGAGCGTTGCCGTCTCCCGCACGAGCGCGAGGCGCGTGAACCCGTCGCTCGCGGCGTCGCCGAGATCGATCCGCGCGACCGGACGGGAGTCATCGCGCGCGTACAGCAGCACGATCGTCTGTGGACGCGCGAGGCCGTAGTGCGCCAACTCGTCGCTGGCCGGGTCGCGCGCGATGAGGCGCTCGACCGGTGTCTGTCCGAAAGCGTCGAGCTCGGCGGCAATCACCGGCGCACGATCCGGATCCGCGACATGGGCGTCCGCTGGGCCGATATGGACGTGCTGCCCGACATGGAGGAACCAGTCGCCCGCGTCGTCCCGCTCGAAACGGCGCAGGCCGCCGCCGGCAACGATCTCGACGGACCATATCCGGGCCATCGACACCGGCACGAGGAAGCGCGGCGAGCCCGCGTCTCTGCTTCGCGCGGCCGAGGACGTCACCGCTGGTGCGGCGCGATGCGCCATATCGGCCGCCAAGTCCCACTCCGCGCCGACGTGCCGCGGCATGAGATAGACTGCGGCTCGGCCGATAACGCGCACATACTGCGACGTTTGCGCCGGGTTCGCAGCGCCGAAAGCCACCGTCGCGGTCGCGCTGTCGGCAGCGGTCAGAGACACGAGCCGTCGCGGCGGATCGAGTCCGAATGTAGCCATGTCGACGTTGTCCTGGTCGCTCGATCTCAGCGTCCGGACCGGTGACGAGACGGTGAGGAGGCGCAGCCCCGTCTCGATTCGGGCCGCAATCGCGGTGGTATCCGGTGTCGCGGGGACGGCGGTTCCGTCCACGACCCACCCGGTCCCCTTCCGATCGAAAGTCAGAGCGCCGCCGCCCGGATCGACAATGTCGATGCGTGCCACCCGCTCGGCTGGAAGGTCGAGAATACCCGCCGGCGCGAAGCGCTGGATTGACGATGATCCGGGCCAGCGGCCGGTCACCGCCAGCATGCCGACGACCGCGATCATGACGCCGGCTGCCGCAGCGGCGCCGCCGGATCGAAGCAGCCTTTTCACTGGCGCGTCCACCAGACGATCATGCCGGCGAGCACGACACTCAAGGGCAGCAGCACCTCAATCACGAGGAAGATGCCTTGCATCTGCCGTTTCGTGAGCACGATTTGCGGCAGGCTGTAAGTCGGCGGCTTGACCGGCGCCGTCTCGCCGTCGTCCGCAAGCCAGCGGAGCATCGAAAGCGCAAGTTCGCCATTCGATACCAGCGGGAAAAAGGCATTTGCGGCGAAGGCGCTGCTGCCGGCGACCACCAGACGGAATGGCCGCCGTCCATCGGACGCCGCATCCGGCCATCGACCTTGCGCCGCGGCCGCCAGGATCTCAGACCGACGCTCGCTGTCGGCGGCGGCGTCGATCCTCATAGACGGCATGTGCGATCCCGTGTCGAGCGGACGCAGGTAGCTGTCCTTGCTGCTGATGAACAGCGGCACCAGTGAGACGCCTTCGGGCGGCGCGGAAAGGCGGATCGGGCGCGTCTCCGGGATCACCGTCATGGCGATCCGGTCGGTGATCGGGTGCGGCGGATAGTACGGCACCGCGATCTTCTCTTCCTCTGTGCCGTAATGGTCGGTCGGATCGACCACCACGCCGCCGCCGACCGCCATGCCCGCTCCGGCGAGCAACGTCCGGAGTTCAGCCCCGACCGGAAAGCCCGGGTCGATCATCATCAGCATCCGGCCGCCGTGCGCCAGATAGCCGGCGAGGACCGCGGGTTCATTCGGGGCGAGGGCGAGGCGCGGTCCGATGTCGGCGACCGCGGCGCAGTCGTCGGGAATGGCCCGCAACGTCGCCGGCGCGACGGCGCGCGCGGCATAGCCGACGACCTCCAGCGCCAGGAGCAGGCGGTCGATGCCGTCCGGCGCACCCTCGATCACGTCGCCGGCCCCCGGTGTCTCGTGTCCCTGCAGCGTCTCGACATGACTGAAATGAAGGTGGGACGGACGCCGCTCGAACGGCTCGCCATGCCCGGTGACGAAGCAGATGGTTGGCGCCCCCTGCTTCGTCGCGCGGAGAATGGCGAATGCCATCTGGCGCAGATCGACAGTGTTCTCGACCCGCACGCGGCGACCTTCGGTCTCGACAATCGCCGTGTTGTAGCTCCGTACTGTGTAGCGGCGGCCGGCCGCCGGGTCCTTGTCGAGGTCTACCGCGCTCACGCGCAGGTGCGGGCGGTGGCGCGCCAGAGCAACAAGCGTCTCCGTCGATGCCCGCGCATACTCGTCCGCTCCGTTGTAGAAATACGTCAGCGACACGTCGTTCCGCAGGCCGGCGGCGATGGTTTCCAGCTCCGGCGGGGCGGTGAACCGGGCGGTGCGTGTCACGTCGAAATGAACGTCGTGGCGATAAAGCGCGACATTCCCAAGGATAACGGCGCCGAACGAAGCCGCTGCGATGGCGGCGGTGGCG
>DASWRT010000232.1:0-2670 GCA_036403035.1 Allostellaceae bacterium
GCATGCCGCTGCTGTTGCAAGAGGTTCTGGCCTATTGGCGGGAAAGGGCCGCGGACCGCCGGGCGCCGGTGTGGCGCGACGTCGATCCTTTCTCCGACCTGCCGGAGATTGCGCCGTCGATAGTGCTGTGGCAGACGGCCGGCGACGAGCACGACTATGTCTGCATGCGTGCCGGCGCCGCAGTCTGCGAGATCGCCGGCCGCGATCTGCACGGCGTCACGCTCGGGGAAATGTGCTGGGACAATGTGCAGGCGGTGCGTCAGGAGTTCGACGGCGTCGCGGAAACCCTGCTGGCCCATTATGTCGAGCGGTCGATAGGGGGAGGTCGGCAGAAGGGCCGGAGCTATTCGCGGCTGCTGCTGCCGGTGTCCGACGATGGACGGTCGGCAAGCGTGCTCTGGGGCACACTCGTCCTTTTGTGACGGTCTGCGACGGTCGCCGCCGCATCCCTCTTGGTGAGAAATGCGGGCTGGCGCTATCTATTCCGTCATGGACACCGATGCTTCCTCCGCGACCGCCGCCGCCCGCCTGCCCGACACCGTTCCTGTCGGCGGCGCGGGGCGCCGCGCCGCCACGCTGTCGGCGCTGGTGGTCGTACATGACGAGGAGGGCCAACTCGGCGACTGCCTCGACGGGTTGCGCTTCGCCGACGAGATCGTCGTCGTCCTCGACCGCTGCACAGATCGTTCCAGGGAGATCGCGCTGGCGCGCGGCTGCCGTCTCCTTGAGGGCGGGTGGGAACGAGAGGGCGACCGGCGCAACGCCGGGATCGCGGCGTGTCGGGGTGACTGGATCGTCGAGATCGATGCCGACGAGCGCGTGCCCGAGACGCTCGCCGCGGAGATCCGCCGCACCGTCGAGACATCGCCGCATGCCTATCACGAGATTCCGGTCGACAATTATGTCGGCTCCCGGCTGGTGCGCTGGGGCTGGGGCGCCTCGTTCGGCAAGTCGGCCTATCCCGGCCTGTTCCGCAAGGGCGCCAAGAGCTGGGGGGCTCAGCGGGTGCACCCTGCGCTGGCCTTCACCGGCAGCAAGGGGACGCCGCTGACGCACCGGCTCGACCATTATGTCGACCGGAACCTGTCCGACATGATCCAGCGGCTCGACCGCTATACGACGGCGCGCGCCCGCGACCTGCGCGAAAGCGGCGACATCGGGTCATATCCGGCGAATATCCGCCGGATCTTCTCCCGCTTCTACAAATGCTATGTCCGCCGGCACGGCTATCGCGAGGGACCGTACGGCTTCATGATCGCGCTGTGCGCCGGGCTCTACCCGATCCTCTCCTATCTCAAGGCGCGGCTG
Source organism: Allostellaceae bacterium (assembly GCA_036403035.1). GTDB lineage: Bacteria > Pseudomonadota > Alphaproteobacteria > ATCC43930 > CGMCC-115725 > DASWRT01. Next base: position 1,309 of record DASWRT010000232.1, read on the forward strand.
GACACGGATTAAACATCGCATATCTCACGCGGCGCGCCGCTTCGGCGGCCGGCCGCCGATCTCCGCCGTGATCGCCTCGGCGCTCCGCCTGACCAGATCGCCGAGCAGCGTCAGGCGCTCGTCGGAGATGCGGGCCATCGGACCGGAGACGGAGAGCGCCGCCGCCGGCTCCTCGAACTCGTCGAACACGACGGCGGCGACGCAGCGCAGGCCGACCGCATGCTCCTCGTCGTCGATCGCGTAGCCGCGCTCGCGAACCCGCCCGAGATCCTCGCGCAGCGCGGCCGGGGTCTGGATCGTCTTCGGCGTGAGCCGCGGCAGGCCGTGGCGGTGCAGGATCTTGGCCAGTTGCGTCTCGGGGAGCGACGACAGCAGCGCCTTGCCGACGCTGGAGCAATGCAGCGGCACGCGGCCTCCGGGCGTCGCGAGAGCGCGCATCATCTGCCGGCACTCGACCTGTGCGAGATAGATCGCCTCGCCCTTATCCTCGACGGCGAGATTCACCGTCTCGCCGCTCTCCTCCATCAGCGCACGCATGTGCGGCCGCGCCATTGCGACGACGTCGCGCGAGCGGATGAAGGCGCTGCCGGCGACGAACGCCTGGACGCCGACCGACCATAACCGCCGTTCGCCGTCGAAGCGCACATAGCGCTCCTGCTCCAGCGTGGTCAGCAGCCGGTGCGCCGTGGACGGCGAGAGCCCGACCTGCTGCGCGACATCGGTCAGGGTCGTCCCGTCGTCGCTTTCGGCAAGGCGATTGAGGATCGCCAAGGCGCGCACCAGCGACTGCACCTGCGAGCTGCGATCCGCGGCCTTCTTGGCGCCGGTACGCGCTGCCGGCGCAGCGCGGCGTTCCCGCGCGGCGGCAGCGATCGAGGGTCTTCTCAAGCCTGAATCTCCTTACGGCCGGACGGGGTCCGGGGGTGCCGGAACCCGGCAAGCGATGGTGGAACAATGCTTTAATGCAATCGTTTCCGCTATGTGGAAAATGTTTCGGCGAGACTGCACGGAACGCTGCCCATATGGCCGAAAGTCTGCATCGATAACCTCATTGGGGCTTTTGTCCACCCACCTGGGCATTGCGTGCTGGAATTGATGGTTCCGAGCGTAGAATTGATATAGAACATTGATATTCAATGATAAAAACAAGTGACTTCCATAATACGGAATAAATTCCAAATTTCATTGAGCGCCTGGCCACGGGGCGGTAATTGTAAAAGCACAGCCACACCACCGGCATGGGAGGACGAGCGATGGCGAAGATGACGGCGGTCGAGGCCGCGGTTCAGGTCCTCAAGAAGGAAGGGGTCGATGTCTGCTTCGGCGTTCCGGGGGCGGCCATCAATCCTCTGTATGCGGCGA
>DASWRT010000233.1:0-6233 GCA_036403035.1 Allostellaceae bacterium
TCCTTCTGCACTAACTCAACACTCTGCATGCGAGGCGGTTCCATGGGAATTTATTCTGAATGCATGAGAGTTTATGTCGAATGATTTCTGTGTGTTTCAGTCCGTGACGGAAAATAATGTTTGTTTCCCCAAAATTACGGAATTGTTTATTTTAGAATGATTTTTAAAAATTGGTAGCATGTCATCGCCGCTGATCCGGCGACAACCCGCTGTTGCGGTCAGGTCGCCGCCACTCGCCAGAGCAGCCGGAATGCCCGCTTCATCTGCGGACTCTCAGGCCGGTACGCCTCGCCGTCGGACAGGCGGCGGCCGCGGAGCAGCACGTGAAAGTCCGGCGTGGTGTCGCCGAACGCGTTGATGGCCGGACCCTGGAAATGGAACAGCCGCGCCTCGCCCTCGAACGCGCGCCCGTTCTCGCGGTAGGTGCCGACATAGTAATGGTGATTGTCTCCGCCGAGCAGGACCACCGTGCCGCCGACCGGCCAGCCCTCCCGGATATCGCTTCGAACGTTGTTTTTCCTCCGCTTACGGTGCCGCAGCGACATCGATCGCCAGATCGGCGAGTTAGCGGGCGACGAGGAGGCGGTTGATGTAGGGATCGAACGGGCGGGGGAGAGCGACCGGCACCGGCCGGTACAGGAACGCGAAGATCGGCAGGAGCGAATACTGGACTTGCAGGATCAGCCGCGGCCTGGATCGCGGCGGCGCTCCCCGGTGGATGCCGTAGGTGTCGGCGGCGAAAACAGTGCCGCGCGGTCCGGTGACGGTCCTGATCGCGTTCCGCCCATACCGGTGCTCGATCTCCTCGCTCCTGAAGGCGCGGGCGCGCAGCCGCGCGGCGCTCCGGTGCGAGCCGGCGACGTACATGTGCGGGCCCGACTCCTCGTCGACGTCGGTGAGGTAGACGAACAGCTTCAGGAAGCGCCAGTCGTCCGGGTCGCGGTGGAATCTTTGCGTCGCGTCGCCGTCGCCCGCGCTTGGAAGCGACCATCGTATGCCGATGCTCGACACCGTCGGCGCGCACCCGAGATAACCGGCGGCGAGGCGCAGCGCGGCCGGATGGTTCACCAGCTCCAGCACGTGCGGGCAGGTCAGCACGGTGTCCAGCGGATACGCCGCCATCCGCGTCCCGGAGGGCACCCGCTCCAGCGGAACGCCGCTCCCGTCGGGAGCGACGACGTCCTTCTCGCGGAGGAACGCCGCGATCTCCGCAATGGCGGATGCCGGCAGCAGATCGCCGAGCAGGGCGAAACCGTCCCGGTTCAGGAGCGAAACGGCATTGTCGCATGCGTCGGCGGTGGTCGCGCCGTCCGCGGCGCCGGGCAGCTTCGCCGCGGGGTGGCGAACGCCGATGCCCGCGGCAATCCCCTGCGAGACGAGGCGGCGCATGCCGGGATGCGTGACGAGCCGCTGTCCGTAGTACAGCGCCGCCCGCGCCGGCCGAAATCCCGGCCCCGGACGCAGCCGGGCATAATCAAGCATCGGGTCCCTCTCGCGCTGGGATGGACCGAACGGTAGCGCAAGCGCCCGGCACTATCGCCCGAAAGTTTCTTTTGTGCAAGTCTGGCGCAATCTTGTCACAATTCTTAACGTTGCTTCTGGGCAAGCGAGAATTCTCATGCGCTAATGCCGTTTCTATGGAGCGGTGAGCGGAACCGGCCCACTGCCGCGATCGATCCGTCGCCGCAGGCTGCCGAACAACTGCGCCGCGCCGCAAAGTCGATGGGTTCGCGATCACGGTCAGGCCGGCATGAGGATCAGACCGGCGCGACGTCGCGTGTCACGGAATAACGGAGCAATGTCGGACGCGTTGCCTGCTGTTTAGGCAATGGAGCTGATCGGATTGCCGCCAGCGCGCGGGAGCGGGTTCTTTCCGTCTCTGCCGCAGGAAGCGCTTTGACGGTGTGGGCGATCGGCGATAGTTTAACGGCACTAGTCGACGTCGAGCGCTTTACTTGGACGGCCGGTGTCGACCGTGCCTGTGGAGGACATTGTGCGCCGACTCGCGGTCCCATTGCTGTGCCTCGCCGCCGCCGCCGTAGTCGCCGCCACGTGCACGCCGCTTTCCTCGCGGGCGGCTGAAGGCGAGTTGACGCCGCCGGCCGGGAAGGTCGTCCTCATCGTGAGCGGCCATATCGCCCGGACCAACGGAAACGGCGTCGCCTCGTTCGACCGCGAGATGCTGGAGCGCCTGGGGCTGCTGACCGTCCGCACCTCGACGGTCTGGACCGATGGCGTGAAGGATTTCGAGGGCCCGCTGGTGCGCGACGTCCTTGCCGCGGTTGGTGTGGACCGTGCAACCGAGGTGACGGCCAGCGCGCTCAACGATTACGCCGTCGTCATCCCGGCCGCCGACTTCGACAAGTACGGCGTGATCCTGGCGTTGCGGATGGATGGGCGCGAGTTGCTCGCAAAGGACAAGGGACCGGCATGGATCGTCTATCCGCGCGACGACAATCCAGAGTTGCGGGACGCCCGCTACGACAACCGTTGGGTTTGGCAGCTCAACCGGCTGCAGGTCCAGTGATGCGGCGGTGGCCGCGGTGGCATCGGCTCCGGCGGCTCGGCGGCATCGCCGCCGGATCGCGGAGCTATCTCTTCGCGGCGGTCGCGATTGCCGTCTTTGTCCTCTGCCTCGTGTCGGCGGGCTCGCGGCTCGTCGCGGTCGAGCGCACGATGACCCGTGACATCAACGAGAATATGCTGTGGTTCGTCGGGCAGGCTCAGTTCGACGCGCTGCGCTTCGCCGATGCCGTGTCCCGCTACGGCGCCGCCGATCCGGCCGTTCCTCAGACGGATCTCCGGCTGCGCTTCGACGTCATGCTGAGCCGGCTCCAGGTGCTCGCGGACGGGCCGCAGCAGCAGCGCCTCGCCCCGGCCGGCGTCGCCGACCAGATCACCGGCACGACCGCGGATCTCGCGGCGTTGGAGCCGGATATCGATCGGTTTGCGTCCGGGGACGCCGCTGGCGCGCAACGCATCCGCGAGCGGATGGAGCCGGTGATCGCAGGCCTTCGCGATGCCGCGAACCGCACGTTGCATGCCGAGCGCGAGCGTGACCTGACGCAGCGCGATCACCGCCGGGCCGTCATGCTGGAAATCCTGGCCTACATCGTCGGCCTGCTGGCGAGCGGCGCCTTCCTGTCGCTTCGGCTGATCTTCGGCCTGCGCGCGGTCTCCCGCGCCGAGCGGTCGCTCCGCCGGCAGAAGGAGCTGTCGGAACGGCTGCTCTTCAGCAGCCGCGAGGGGATCGTCGCGTTCGACCGGTATCTCCGCTGCACGCTTTGGAACCCGAGCATGGAGTCGATTTTCGGCGTTCCGGCCTCCGCCGTGATCGGTCGCCGGCTGCCGGACGTGGCGCCGTTCTTCCGTGATGCCTCGGTCGAGCCCGCACTGACGATAGCCGCGGCGGGACGGGATACGCCGTTCGGGGATCACGGGATCGGTTCGGCGTCTGCCGCCGCGGTCAGCGCCGAGGCGGCCGCTGCGACGGAGCGGGTCATCGAGGCATCCTGTTCGCCGCTGCACGACGGCAGCGGCGAAACGATCGGCGGCATCGCCTTCGTGCGCGACACGACGGAGCGCCGCCGGATCGACGAGGCGTTGCGCCAGTCGCAGAAGATGGAAGCGGTGGGCCAACTGACCGGCGGCGTGGCGCACGATTTCAACAACTTCCTGACTGCGATCTCCGGCAATCTCGACCTGCTGCGGCGCCGGGTGGCGGATGACCCGCGCGGCGTGTCGATCGTGGAGGCGGCGCGGCAGGCCGCGGACAAGGCCGAGCGGCTGACGCAGCAGCTCCTCGCCTTTTCGCGCAAGCAGCCCCTGAGCCCGGAGACGCTCGACCTCAACGCGGTCGTCCGCGGCGTCGAGGATCTCCTGCGGCAGACGGTGAGCGACGGGGTGGAGCTGCGCTTCTCGCTCGCCGACGACCTCGCGCCGGGGCTTGCCGACCGCAACCAGCTGGAGGTCGCGCTGCTGAACCTCGTGATCAATGCGCGCCACGCGACCCCGCCGGGCGGCCGCATCACGATCGCGACCGCGAATGCGGAGATCATCGGCCGGGAACCCGGCGTCGTCGCCGCAGGCCACGACGTCGCACCGGGCCGCTACGCGCGCCTGTCGGTCAGCGACACCGGCGCCGGCATCCCGCCCGCCGTCCGCGCCCGCGTGTTCGAGCCGTTCTTCACGACCAAGGGCCGCGGCAAGGGCACCGGCCTCGGCCTCAGCCAAGTCTATGGTTTCGTCCGCCAATCCAACGGCCACGTCGCCGTCGAGAGCCGCGAGGGCGAGGGCACGACCTTCGCGCTGTACCTGCCCCTGGCGGGACGGGCGGCAGTCGAGGAACGAAGCGGGGCGGGCGAGCGATGTGTCACGGGGTGAAGACGACCGGCGATGCTGCTTGCCGATATGACCAGTACGGATATAAATTGGATAAGCGGCGGCGTCCTCCGTGTCAGGAAGGCGCCGCCGTCGGCTCTTTGACGTCGTTCATCGGAAACAGGAGGAAAACAGGCAGATAACAGGAGAAAAACAGGAGCGATTTCCTGTTTTCTTCCTGTTTTTCCGGAAGGGTATTTCTTTAAAATCAACGAGTTGGCGTGAATCCGTTCCTGTTTTTTGCAAGCGACCTTCCAAGCGGAAGGGGTGAATAAAAGAAATTCAATATCTTAGGGCGCATTGCTCGTTGATCGCATGAGAAGTTGACGGCACAAAAAATTCCTCTCTCCTTGTGGGAGAGGAAGGGCCCGCGAAGCGGGAAGGTGAGGGGTGGTGGCGCTGCGCGCCGGAGTCTTCGTAAGACCCCTCACCCCGGCTCTCTCCGACCGGGGGGAGAGGGAGAAGGGCGGCGTGTCCCTCGTTCCAGTCCGTCCGTTGGATTGACACCGTCCGGGGCCACTCCTAGCCTCGGTTCGGCGGCAACAGGGGAGGCGGCGGCGATGGCGGGGAGCTACATCACGGTTCCGGCGTCGGACAGGATGGGCTCGTTCCGGGCCTACCTCGCGAAGCCGGCGACGGGCGGCAGCGGGCCGGGGATCGTCCTGCTCCAGGAAATCTTCGGCATCAACCCCTACATCCGCAGCGTCGCCGACCTCTATGCCGAGGAGGGCTACGTCGTGCTCGCGCCGGACCTCTTCTGGCGGCTGGAGCCGGGCGTCGAGCTGGGGCAGGGCGAGGCGGACCGCACGCGCGCCCTCGACCTCTACGGCCGCTTCGATGCCGGCAAGGCGATGGAGGACATCGACGCGACCGTCGCCGCGCTGCGCGCCCTGCCCGAGGTCAAGGGCCGGGTCGGCGCGCTGGGCTTCTGCCTCGGCGGCAAGCTCGCCTATCTCGCCGCGGCGCGGGATGGGCTGGTCGACGCCGCGGTGTCCTATTACGGCGTCGGCATCGAGAAGGAGCTGGCGCTCGCCCCACGGGTCCGCTGTCCGCTGGTGCTGCATTTCGGCGAGTTGGACAAGAACTCGCCGCCGGAAGCGATCGAGGCGATCCGCGGCGCCCTTGCCGGGCGGCCGGACATCGAGATCTACGTCTATCCCGGCGCCGACCACGCCTTCGCGCGGCCCGCCGGGATGCATTTCGACAAGCCGGCCTCGCTGATGGCGCATTCGCGCTCGATCGCCGCCTTCCGCCGGGCGATGGGGCCGCATTATGACCTCTCCGCGCTGTGGGAGGCGCACACCTTCCACGAGTTCGCGAAGCGCGACGTGCCGGCGACGATGGCGACGATGGTCGCCGAGCCCTACGTCAACCACGTGCCGACGATGACCGGCGGCGTCGGCTACAAGAACCTCGCGCGGTTCTACGAGCACCATTTCGTCAACGGCAACCCGGCGGACACGAAGCTGATCCCGATCAGCCGCACGATCGGCGCCGACCGGCTCGTCGACGAGATGCTGTTCTGCTTCACCCACGACCGCGAGATCGACTGGATGCTGCCCGGCGTCAAGCCGACCGGGCGCTACGTCGAGGTGCCGCTGGTCGCGATCGTCGGCTTCCGCGGCGACAGGATCTGGCACGAGCACATCTACTGGGATCAGGCCTCGGTGCTGGTGCAGATCGGCCTGCTCGATCCGAGAGGGCTGCCGGTCGCCGGGATCGAGACCGCGAAGAAGCTGGTCGACGAGACGCAGCCCTCCAACACGCTGATGGCGCGCTGGGCCGAGAGCGAGCCGAAGGCGGCGGAATAAGTGGCGTAGGAGGAGAATACTCCCTCTCCCCTCGTGGGAGAG
>DASWRT010000234.1:0-6106 GCA_036403035.1 Allostellaceae bacterium
CCCGTACGGCGTTTCCCGGCGGCGTCTGGGCGGCGCCCGCCGACGCGCCGGAGGTGACGAAGGCGACGCTCGGGTTCATCGCGCTCACCGACGCCTCGCCGCTGATCATCGCCAAGGAGAAAGGCTTCTTCGCAAAGTACGGCATGCCCGACGTCGAGGTGAAGAAGGAGGCGTCCTGGGGCACGGTGCGCGACAATCTGGAGCTGGGCTCGGCGAACGGCGGCATCGACGGCGCGCACATCCTGACGCCGCTTCCGTATCTGCTCACGACGGGCAAGGTCACGAAGAACAATCAGAAGGTGCCGATGGCGATACTTGCCCGGCTCAACCTGGACGGGCAGTGCATCTCGGTCGCCAGCGCCTACAAGGGCATGGGCGTTACGACCGACGCCAAGCCGCTGAAGGAAGCCTTCGCGAAGGCCAGGGCCGCCGGCAAGGAGGTCAAATGTGCGGTGACCTTCCCCGGCGGCACGCACGATCTCTGGATGCGGTACTGGCTTGCCGCCGCCGGCATCGACCCGGACAAGGACGTGTCGACGATCGTCGTGCCGCCGCCGCAGATGGTGGCGAACATGAAAGTCGGCTCGATGGAGGCGTTCTGCGTCGGCGAACCGTGGAACGCGCAGCTCGTGCACCAGGACATCGGCTTCACCGCGTTCACCACCGGCGAGTTGTGGGCGAAGCACCCGGAGAAGAGCTTCGCGATGCGCGGCGACTGGGTCGAGAAGAACCCGAAGGCCGCCAAGGCGCTCCTCATGGCGGTCCAGGAGGCCGCGATCTGGTGCGACAAGATCGAGAACAAGCCCGAGATGTGCGAGATCGTGGGTCGCCGCGAATGGTTCAAGGTGCCCGCCGAAGACATCCTCGGCCGCAGCCAGGGGCTGTTCGACTATGGCGACGGGCGGAAGGTCGAGAACAGCCCGCACCTGATGAAGTTCTGGCGCGACCACGCCTCCTACCCGTTCAGGAGCCACGAACTCTGGTTCCTGACCGAGCATGTGCGCTGGGGCGTGCTGCCGGGCGAGGCCGACCGCAAGGCGCTGATCGAGCAGGTCAACCGCGAGGATCTCTGGCGCGACGCGGCGAAGGCGGTCGGCGTGGCCGAGGCGGAGATCCCGGCATCGACCTCACGCGGCACGGAGACCTTCTTCGACGGCAAGGTCTTCGATCCCGCCAATCCCGACGCCTATCTCGCGTCGCTTTCCATCAAGCGCGTCTGACGCCGCCGTTGCCGTCGCCCGGAGATTCGATCATGCGCTCCTCTCCCCCTGCTCGCGCCGCCGTCGTCGCGGCGAAGGCGCCCGCGACCGGCGGCTTCGGCCGGCCCGCCGTGAGCGTGCCGGTCGCCGCGGTCGCTGCTGCCGTCGGGCGCCGGATTGCCAATGCCGTGCCGCTCCTCGTCTTTCTTGCCGTGATCCTCGGCCTCTGGCAGCTCCTCTGCTCGCAGCCGGGCGCGGCGCTGCCGACGCCGACCAAGGTCGTCGCCGACACGTGGCCGCTGATCGCCGACCCGTTCTTCGATCACGGCGGCGTCGACAAGGGGCTGTTCTGGCATCTCCTCGCCAGCCTCAAGCGCGTCGCTGTCGGTTTCTCGCTGGCGGCGGTCGCCGGCATCGCGTTGGGCGTGCTGATCGGACAGAGCACGCTCGCGCTGCGCGGCCTCGACCCGATCTTCCAGGTGCTGCGCACGGTGCCGCCGCTCGCCTGGCTGCCGATCTCGCTGGCCGCGTTCAAGAACACCGATCCGTCGGCGATCTTCGTGATCTTCATCACCGCGATCTGGCCGATCATCATCAACACCTCGGTCGGCGTGCGCAACATCTCACCCGACTACCGCAACGTCGCCCGCGTCATCGGCCTGTCGCCGCTCGAGTACTTCTTCAAGATCATGCTGCCGGCGACCGTGCCGTACATCTTCACCGGGCTGAAGATCGGCATCGGCCTGTCCTGGCTGGCGATCGTCGCGGCAGAGATGCTGATCGGCGGCGTCGGCATCGGCTTCTTTATCTGGGACGCCTGGAACAGCTCGCTGCTCAGCGAGATCATCCTCGCCCTGGTCTATGTCGGTCTCGTCGGCTTCTGCCTCGACCGGCTGATCGCGCTGGTGGGACGCATCGTCTCACGCAACGCCACCACCGCCGTCTGACCGACCGGACCGGAGCCACGCATCATGTCTTCCGCCTATCTCACCATCGAGCAGATCGGCATGACCTTCGTCCGCGGCGCGGAGCGGTCGGAGGTGCTGACCGGGATATCGCTCAAGATCGAGCGCGGCAGCTTCGTCGCGCTGATCGGCCACTCCGGCTGCGGCAAGTCGACTCTGCTCAACATCGTCGCCGGCCTGATGCGGCCGACCGCCGGTGCCATCATCCTCGACGGGAAGGAAGTCAGTGCGCCCGGTCCCGACCGCGCGGTGGTGTTCCAGAACCATTCGCTGCTGCCGTGGCTGACGGTCTACGAGAACGTCCGCCTCGGCGTCGACAAGGTCTTCGGCCGCGGCCGGAAGTCGCGGGCGGAGCGGCACGCCTGGACGCTGCACAACCTCGATCTGGTGCAGATGATTGCGGCGAAGGACAAGCGACCGGCCGAGATCTCGGGCGGCATGCGGCAGCGGGTCGGCATCGCCCGCGCGCTGGCGATGGAGCCGAAGCTGCTGCTGATGGACGAACCGTTCGGCGCCCTCGACGCGCTGACACGCGCGCATCTCCAGGATCAGGTCATGGAGATCCAGCAGCGGCTCCGGAACACGGTCGTGATGATCACGCACGATGTCGACGAAGCGGTGCTGCTGGCCGACCGGATCGTGATGATGACGAACGGCCCGGCGGCGGCGATCGGACAGGTGCTCGACATCGAGCTGCCGCGGCCGCGCGACCGGCTGGCGCTGGCCGAGGACAAGACCTACGCCCACTACCGCGGCGAGGTGCTGCGCTTCCTCTATGAGCGCCAGCGTCGGCCCATCGAAACCGCCGCCTGAGGACGACCCTGTAACGATAGGCGGGTACGCGCGGCAGGGAATGAAAGGCGCGTCCGGGCGGTCCATGTGGTAGACCGAGCGGAGTCCGTTTCGATGTTTCGAGGTCGGGTTGCCTTACACCGCAGTAACTCCCGGCCTTTACGGTGCAACCGCGATGGCTTCGGATGACCGGCAACGCGCCTGAACGTTCGTCTGCGACGGCGACGGCCTTGGAGCATCGCGCGGCGTTGCGGCGCGACGATGAATCCAAGCCGAAGACCGTATCATCCTCCATGCGCTCCGCGAGATGGCTCACGCTGCGACGGATCCGGCTCGCGACCGGTCTCGTGCTGTTCAGTTATGTCGCGCTCCATCTCGCGAACCATGCGCTCGGCCTCGTCTCGCTGGGGGCGATGGAACGCGGCCTGGTGTTCATGGAGCGGCTATGGCAGAGCGCGCCGGGCACCGTGGCGCTCTACGGGTCGTTGTCGACGCATCTCGCGCTCGGCCTGTGGGCGCTGTACGAGCGCCGGAACCTGCGCTGGCGCCCCGGCGAGATCGTGCAGATCGGCCTCGGGCTTTGCATTCCGCTCCTGCTGGCGAACCATGTGCTGGGGGCGCGCGGCGCGTGGAGCCTCTACGGCGTCGAGAAGGGCTATGCGCAGGTGCTCTACGCGCTGTGGGTCGCGTCGCCGGACGTCGGCGCGCTTCAGGCGGTCGCGCTCATCGTCGCCTGGACCCATGGCTGCGTCGGCGTCGGCTACTGGCTGCGCCTCAAGCCGTTCTTTCCGAAGATCGAGCGGCTGCTGCTCTGCATCGCGGTGCTGCTGCCGGTGCTGGCGCTCCTCGGCTTCGTCGAAGGCGGCCGCGCCGTCGCCGCGCGCGTCGCGGCCGATCCGGGGCAGCGCGCGGAGATCCTGGAATCCCGGCGTATCGGGACGCCGGCACAGAACGAGCACCTCCAGGCGTTGCGCGACCACACGATCGTCGGCTTCGTCGGCGCGGTCGGGCTCGTGCTCGTCGCGGCGGCGGGCCGTACGCTCGCCGAGCGGCGGCGTCCCGGGCGCATCCCGATCTCCTTTCCCGACGGCACCGTCGTGCGCATTCCGGCCGGACTGACGGTTCTGGAGGCGAGCCGCGCCGGCAAGGTGCCGCATGCGAGCGTCTGCGGCGGCCGCGGCCGGTGCTCGACCTGCCGCATCCGCGTCTCCGGCGACGTGACCGGACTGCCGCCGCCCAGCGTCGCCGAACAGGCCGTGCTGCGGCGGATCGGCGCCGCGCCCGGAGTCCGGCTGGCCTGCCAGCTCAGGCCGACGCGGGCCGTCTCGGTCGTTCCGCTGGTGCCGCCGCAGGCCGCCTCGGCGGCCGACGCCCGCCGCGTCCGTCCCGATTCGACCGTCGCCGGCGAGGAGCGGTTCGTCGTGGCTCTCGTCGTCGACATGCGGGGCTCGACCCGGCTCGCCGAGCGGCACCTGCCGTTCGACACGGTCTTCCTCGTCGGCCGCTTCCTTCAGGCGGTCGGGTCGGCGGTGACGGAGGCCGGCGGGAGGCCGAACCAGTTCCTTGGCGACGGCATGCTGGCGCTGTTCGGCCTCGACGCCGATCCGCCGGTCGCGTGCCGGCAGGCGCTCGCCGCCGCGTCGCGCATCGCGGCCAACCTGGAGGAGTTGAACGGCGCGACCGCCGCCGAATCCGCCGGCACGCCGCCATTGCGGTTCGGCATCGGCGTCCATGGCGGCACCGCGATCGTCGGCGAGATGGGCTACGCGCCGCACACCGTCCTCACGGCGCTCGGCGACCCAGTCAACGTCGCCCACCGCCTCCAGGAGCTGACGAAGGAATATGAGTGCGAGCTGGTGGTGTCGGACATCGTCTGCCGGCTCACCGGCCCGGCGCCCTTCGGCTCGCGCCGGATCCCCCGCCGCGAGGTCGCGATCCGTGGGCGCAGCGCCGCCTTGCAGGTGCGCCTCGTGCCCCGGTTGGGCGACGCGGACGGCAACGGCGGCCCCGCAGGGAACCTCGCCGACGGGAACCTCGCCGACGGCGATACGCCGGCTTAGGGTTATCCCGGCAGACCCTGGAATAGGCTCATGGGGCCTCGTGCCGCTGTTGCACGCTCCGGTCGTGTAGGAGCATATAATGCTGAAATGCGATTGCTGGCGGCGATCGCATCTCATCACGAGATGGCTTGCGGCAGGAGGAACAATGGATGCAGCGGATCTGAAGGTCTTCGAGACGGTCGCACGGGTCGGCGGGATTACCCGCGCCGCTTCCGTGCTCAACACCGTGCAGTCGAACGTGACCGCCCGAGTCCGCTTCCTCGAAGAGGAACTCGGCGTGCCGCTCTTTCATCGGCACAGCCGCGGCGTCACCCTGACCGCGGCAGGGCAGCGCCTGCTTCCCTACGCGACGCGCGTCGGGCAATTGCTGGCCGAGGCCCGCCGCGCCGTCGAGGATGACGGGAAGCCGAAGGGCCTGCTGACGCTAGGATCGCTGGAAACAGCGGCGGCGCTGCGTCTGCCGGCCATCCTTGCCGGGTATGCCGGCGCCTACCCCGAGGTCGACCTCGTGCTGCGGACCGGGACGACGCAGTTCCTGATCGACAAGGTGCTGCGGCACGAGATCGACGGCGCGTTCGTCGCCGGTCCGGTGGACCACCCGGACCTCGACGAGGAGGCGGTGTTCCGCGAGGAGCTGGTCATCGTGACGGCGCGGTCGATCCGCCGGCTGGACGAGCTGACGCGGATCAGCGACCTCAAGATCCTGGTGTTCCGGGCGGGTTGCTCGTACCGGCAGCGGCTCGAGGCGGTCCTGGCGATTCGCGGCATCGTCGGCCTGCGGCAGCTCGAGTTCGGCACGCTCGAAGCCATTCTCGGCTGCGCCGCGGCCGGGATCGGCATCTCCCTGCTGCCGCGCGGCGTCGTCGAGGCCGCGGTGCGGGATGGCAGGGTCGCGGTGCATGAGCTGCCGTCGAAGGAAGCGTCGGTGGAGACGGTGTTCGTGCGCCGCCGCGACGCCTTCGTGTCGAGCGCGCTCGACTGCTTCCTCCGCTGCGCCCGGTCGCATCTGCCGTTGCCGTCGGCAAACGCCGCCGAGTAGCGGCGGCGCTACGGCCATCGCTCATGGAATCTTCCACCGTCGCCCGCGCTC
>DASWRT010000235.1:0-8802 GCA_036403035.1 Allostellaceae bacterium
ATCCCCTCGAACGACGTCGACGGCGTCGCGGCGAACCAGCTCCGCTCCTTCGTCGAGCGCATCGAGCGGCTGGAGGAAGAGAAGAAGGCGCTCGGCGAGGACATCAAGGAAGTCTATTCCGAGGCGAAGGGCTCTGGCTTCGACACCAAGATCCTCAAGAAGATCGTCGCTCTCCGGAAAAAGGATCCGGAAGAGATCGACGAGGAGGAGGCGCTCCTCGACGTCTATAAGCGCGCGCTCGGGATGATCCCGGATCTGGACGGAGAGCAAAAGGACGCCGCGGAGTAGCGGCAAACGGGTTTCACGCCCCGCCGTCGCCCGCCGGGCGCGTGTATCGGCAGCAGTAGCCGGCGGCAAGCGGAGACGCCGGGGCGACTAGGCTCATGTCCGCCGTTCGCGCGGCGTCACCGCGACGCGCTCGGCACGTCCGTCCCGGAGCGCCGTGATCTCGACCGTGCGTCCGATCCGCTCGGCGCCGAGCAGCCGGATGAGGTCGTCCGCGCCGGCGACCGCGGCGCCGTCGAGCGCGAGGACGACATCGCCGACGCGCAGGCCGGCAAGGTCGGCGGGGCCGCCGGGCTCGACCTCGCCGATCCGCACCGCCTGCGGCCCGGCGCCGAGCGCCAAGGCGACTCGGCGCGGCAGCGGAATCGTCTGGGCCGCAACGCCGAGGTGCGCCCGCCGCACGCGGCCATGGCCGATGAACTCGCCGACGACGAACAGCGCCGTGTTGCTCGATACAGCGAAGCACAGGCCCTGCGCGCCGCCGCCGATCATCGCGGTGTTGATGCCGACGACTTCGCCCGATGCGGCGGCTACCAGCGGCCCGCCGGAATTGCCGGGGTTGAGCGCGGCGTCGGTCTGGATGACGTCGTCGATGAGCCGCCCGCTCTGCGAGCGGAGCGAGCGGCCGAGCGCCGAGACGACGCCGGCGGTGACGGTCGATTCGAACCCGAGCGGATTGCCGATCGCCACCACCAGGTGACCGCGCCTGAGCCGCTTGGAATCGCCGAGCGATGCGGCCGGCGTGCCGCGCGGCAGTTCGGCGCGCAGCAGCGCAAGGTCGGTATCGGGATCGTCGCCGAGCAGCTCGGCCTCCCGCTCGCCGCCGCCCTCGGCGAACACCAGCCGGACGCGCCGGGAGCCGGCGACGACGTGGCTGTTGGTGAGCACCAAACCATCGCCCGCGATGACGACGCCAGAGCCGATCCCGCCGCGGCGGCCCGTCCCGCCGCGGCTCGCCACGCGCACGACCGCCGGCCCGACGCGGTCGGCGGCGCCGGAAACGGCGTGGGAATAGGCGTCGAGCGGCAAATCGGAACCGCTGTCGTCACAAACGCCGCGGCGGGTTGCGACATCGAACATGGCAGACCCTCAGAGATGGATGACTCCGAGCCGGGCCGCGTGGGCGACAGCGTCGGTGCGACCCGTGGCGTCGAGCTTGTCGATCACCGAGCCGACATGGAACTTAGCGGTGTGGACCGAGATGCCGAGCCGCCGGGCGATGGTCTTGTTGGACGCGCCCTCGGCCAGCAACGCGAGGACTTCAAGCTCGCGCGGCGTCAGCACCGCGGCGCTGTCCGGTTCCGCGGCCGACACGGCCGCTGCCTTTACCGTCGCCGTGACGATTGCCGCATCGGCGGGTTCGCCGCGCGTCGCCAGCCGCAGTCCGGGCACGTGAGCAAGCAGGGCGGCGAGCCGGTCCGCGAGATCCGGCTCGTCGACCTTGAGCGCGATCACGATCGGTCGGGGATCGCCCTCTTCATTCACGCCTGAGCTCTCTCGCCGATCGTGAGCGCCACGTCGGCCGGCTCGCCTGCCCGCCGCAGGGACAAGGTGACGGTCGATCCGACGCTATCGGGGCCAAGCGCGCGGAGGAGCGCCTGGACGCTGCGGATCGGACGTCCGTCCCACGCCACCAGCACGTCGCCCTGCCGGATGCCCGCCGCGGCGCCGGGACCCTGCCTGTCCACGCTCATCACCATGACGGCGCCGACGCTGCCGCCGGATGTGCCGCCGGCTCCGTCGTCGTCGAGCCTGACAGGCTGAAGCCCGAGTCCGAGATAACCGCGCGCAATACGACCGGATGTCGCGAGCTTGTCCGCGACGCGCTCGATGGTGGCGGCCGGGATGACCAGAACGCGCCGGCGCGGCCCGAACACCGCCATGCCGAAGGCACGGCCCGATGCATCCAGCGCCAAGGCGCCTTCGGCGCGGTGCCGCAACTTCAGGTCGAGTTCGATACGCGCGTCGATCTCGCCGCCGCGCAACGAGCGCCAGCCCGGACCCGCGACCGACACCACGCCGAGCCCGGCCACCGGAGCGCCGCCTTGCGATCCGACGATCAGAACAAGCGCGCCGGGGGCGACCGGCAACGGCGATTTTTCCAGCGTGACCGGCGGCAGGGCGGCGGCCGTGGCCGCCGCGCCGTCGACGCGCAGCAAGGCGATGTCGGTCGTCGGGTCGCGGCCGGCGAGGGATGCGGCAACCGTCTCGCCGCCGGGCAGCGTGACGCTGATCCCGTCCTCCTCGCCGAGCGCTTCGTCGGCGGTTACGACGAGACCGGGACGCCAGACGAAGCCGCTCGATCGCGAACGTTGCGAATGGACGGCGACGACACTCGGCGCTGCGACGGCAACGGTGCCGGCGATTGCGGTGGAGAGGGCCTGGAGCGGCAACGAGGACGGGGCGGCGGCGGTGATATCGGACATCAAGGGTCTCCTGGGTTGAGACCTAATGTGCGAACGCCCGGCCAGCCCGCCTACTGCCCGGGTGGGCAGGCCAGCCGGAGCGGCCGTCGTGCCGGCGGCGTGCCGATCCGTGTTGGTTGATCGGCTCTTCGCGCTATAATCGCGTCACGGCATGGCACATGGCTTCGCCGCTGCATTCGGGGCTGGAACGGGCAGGCACATGACGAAGAGTTTTGACCGGACGGCACGGTGCGGCCTCGCCGCGGCCGTCGCGGCCGTCGCCTTCGGTTCGCCGGCCGCCGCCGATTTCACGGTCCGGAACGAGACCGGACGCACGATCTCGAAGCTATGGGTCAGCGAGACCGCCCGCGAGGTCGGGACCGACGTTCTCACCGACGGTTACCTCAACACCGGCGCCAGCCGTCCCGTCCGATGGACGGCGTGCGCGGTTTACGTCACGTACACACGCGACGGCGGGATGTGGAAAAAATACACGGACAAGTGCGACGCCACCGTGGTCCTGGACTGACATCGACGGTCAGGCGCCGGCGCGGCCCATGCCGTCGAGCGCGGCGGCAAAGTCGGCGACGAGGTCCTGCGGGTCCTCCTGGCCGATATAGACGCGCAGGCAGGTGGCGCGGGCCGGCGAGCGGGAGGCGGTGCGGAACTCGTTCGCCTCGAAGGCGGAGACGAGGCTGATCGCGCCGCCCCAGCCGTAGCCGATGCGGACCAGCCGGAGCCGGTCGGCGAATGCGTCGATGTCCCGTTTCGAGAAGCCGGCGTCGAATTCGATCGAGAACAGGCTGTTGGCGCCTGTAAAGTCGCGACGCCAGATCTCATGTCCCGGACAATCCGGCCGCGACGGATGCATGATCCACCGGATCTCGCTCCGTGCCGCCAGAGACGCGATCACCGCGAGGGCGGACGCCTCTTGATGACGGACCCGCAATGACAGGGAGGGGAGGACGGTCGCCGCGGCGGCGCAGGTTTCCGGGCTCACATAGAGGCCGAGCAGGGCGGTCTCGTTCCTGATCGCCTCGTAGAGCGGCACCGAGTTGGTCACTAACGCGCCGAGCGCGACGCCGGCCGGCCCGGCGTGGCATTTCGAGAGCGAGACGAGCGCGACATCGACGCCGCGGCGGAACGGCTCGAAGAAGAGCGAGGCGGCCCAGGTGTCGTCGAGGATCGTGAGGATGCCATGCGCGGCGGCGGCTGCGCAGATCGCCGGGACGTCCTGCACCTCGAAGGTCTGCGAGCCCGGCGATTCCATGAATACGGCGCGCGTGTTCGGCCGGAACAGACGCGCGATGCCGTCGCCGTCGAGCAGCGGGTCGTAATACGTCACCTCGATGCCGGCGGGGATCAGCCGCCGGTCGATGTACCAGCGCGCCGAATAGGTGATCGTATCGACCACCAGCAGATGATCGCCCGGCTTCAAAAGCGCTGAGAGCACGGCCATCGTGGCGCTCTGGCCGGACGGAGCGAGCGCCGCGAAGGCGCCGCCTTCCAGACCGGCGACGGCGCGGGCGAGCGCCGCGGTGGTCGGCGTGCCGACGCCGCCATAATAGAAGCCGTCGTAAATCTCGGCGTCCGAACGGCTCAGCGCCTCGGTCGTCAGCGGCGTCATCGCGGCGCTGTTCGGGAAGAGCACGGTCGTCGCGACGATCGCGGGCGGGTTGGCGATCGCGACCTTGCCGACCGGGAACAGACCCGACTGCGCCGCGCGGGTCGCCTTCGACGTCACGGCGGCCCGTCCGTTAGGACGCCTTGGCGAAGCTCTGATGGACGCCCTCGCGATGCAACCGGGCGAGCATGGCGTCGATCTCGCGGAGTTCCTTGAGGCGCGGGCGGTCGACATTCGACAGCGGATAGAGCAGCGATGCCTCGCCGAAACGGTGGAAGATGTCGAGATGCGCGCCCGGCGGCGTGCCCCACTCGACGTAATCGTATCCGGCGCCGCCGTCCTCGCCGGCGAGCGGATGCTGGACGGCCCAGTTCACGCTGATCGGGTGCGGCGCGCCGACCGTCTGCCGCAGCCGCCCCAGTTCGCCCAGCAGTTCGAGGCGGCTCTCATGCGTCTCGCCGAGGCCGAACAGCACGGCGCAGCCGCATTTGATGTTCTGCGCCTGCAGGAAGGACAGCGCGTCCTCGATCCGCTGCAGCCAGGACGCGCGCTTCCGCCCGACATCCTTGCTCATGCCGCCGATCGCCTCGGGAGACAGCGTCTCGACCCCGATGAAGACGTAGCGGAAGCCGACCCGCGCGAGACGGGCGATCTCCGCCTGCCGCGTCAGGATCTGGTCGATCGTCAACTGGCCGCCGAACTCGATGTCGAGCGGCTCCGCCTCCAGCAGCGCCGCGAACCGCTCCACCATCCGCGGCGTGCCGCCGAGCATCACCGAATCCTCGATGAAGGCGCTCGCACCGCGGCCGGGATGGTCCTCGGCGATGACGTCGCGCGCCTCGCGAAGCTGGCGGTACAGCCGGCTCGGCGCGCCGCCGTGGTCGCGGAGGCCGCCCGTGACGCTGGCGCGCTCGCTGCAGAAGGCGCAGTCGTAGATGCAGCCGCGGCCGGTGTCGCTGAAGACGTGCGCGGTCATCCGCCCGCCGAACACGTCGAAAGAGGCGGAGACCCCGAACATGCGCGACGGCGACGGCAGCGCGTCGTAGTCGATCGGCACGTTCCGGCTCACGACGGTCCGCATCGCCCCGTGATCGTCGAGCCAGCCGACGATCCAGTCGCCGGGCGTGCGCGGGTCGATCCGGGCGGGTGCGGCCCGCAGCGCGGCGCCGCCGCCGCCGTTGCTCGCGGCGGCGGCCACGAGTTCGCCGAGCGCGGCGATCGCATGCTCGCCGTCGCCGGAAATGACGGCGTCGAACACCGGCGAGATGCGGCCGCGCGCCATCAGCTGCAGCGCGGAGCCGGCGTGGTGCCTTACCGCTTCGTCGCGGCGGTCGGCCCGGCTCGCAAGGTACACCGTCTCGCTCGCGTGCCGGCCGCCCAGGACGACGAGGACCTCGTGGCCGAGCAGCTCCTTGGCGCGCTCGGCGCAGCGGATCGCTCCGGGGAAGCACAGCGTCATCGCGCCGATCAGCAGCAGGTTCGGCCGCTCGCGCAGCAGCAGCGCCTCGAACGCCGGCATGTCGTCGAGCGAATACATCAACAGGGTCTTCTCCCGCAGCGTCCGCCGCGGCACGGCCCAGTTGCTTGCCGACCAGGCGGAGCCCGATCCCGGCGGCTGCTGCGCCAGCAGCGCCGCATAGCGGCACGCATTGAAGAGGCTGACCGGATCACGGCTGTTCAGCGCAGCGGCATCCTTGGAACCGGCAATCCAATCGGGCGCGGCGACAGCGACAGCTCTCAAAGCCACGGAGGGTCTCCTGCATATAGGCAAAAGGTTAGTGCTCGCAGCAGCAGATCCATCGCCGGCCGCGTATCATGTCTGGTTGTTCAGATCGTTACGGTTCTACACCGCCTGTCGTCGCGCTGCGGTTCTACGGTCGCTGCGCCGGATCCGGTGCCTGAGCCGGGCACGCGTGTTCAACGGCTCCGCCGTTTCCGCAGAAACTCGACCATCGTGTTGCGTCCCTCCGAGATATGCCCCGCCAGGAGGTTGGTCGCCGTCTCGGCGTCATGGCGCCGGCACGCGGCGAGAATCTGCCGATGCTCGTCCTGTGATCGATTTTCGTAGTCGAATTGCGTAATCAGCAGGCGCAGGTAGCGGTCTATCGCGCCGTTCAGCGACGATATCAGCGCATTCAGCCGCGGTCGGACGACGCCCGAGTACAGCGTCGCGTGGAAATGCTGGTTCAGCTCGCCCCAGCGGGTGAGGTCCTGTCCAACATCGATCTCGTCGAGGATGGCAGCGGCCCGGTCGAGAGCGTCATCGGTGAGATGGGGGATCGACTGACGCAGCGCATGGCACTCGACCATCAGGCGCATCTCGTAGATCTCCTCGACCTCCTCGGGCGCCAATTCGGCGACGACGGCGCCCTTATGCGGCTGAAAGTCGACAAGGCCTTCCGCCTCAAGCCGGCGCAACGCTTCGCGGACCGGCATGCGGCTGACGCCGAGCACCGTCGCCAGCTCATCCTGTCGCAGCGGCTCCCCGTCTACGAGGGCGCCGGACAGGATCGCCGACCGAAGCGTATCCGTCACGAAAGAGCTTGCGGTGCGGAACCGCGGTCTCGTCTGTGCGACGATGGCGGCCAAACCGAGCATTCCGCTGTCATCCCTGTTCAAGATGAACATCCATATAAGCGTGCCGGATCGTGGCGTGACAATCGTGTGATAGCAAGGGAAAATTCACTTTAAAAGGGGACTGGTAAAAAAAACGTTACTTGAGCAGCGGGAAAGCCACGTTGCCCCGCCGGCAAAAAGGTTCAGCAAACCGGTACATTTCGGCTCGGCGTCCGGACACGCCATTTTAACGCGAAAACGGTCTGCCGCCGCCCGTAGTTCCACTCCTGAGTGCGTCTCAAGAGGATGCGGAACCGGTGCGGCGGGCGGCAGCCGTCACCGCCGCGGAGACCCGGTACCGGGGCGACGCCGTACCGGAGCGCCTCCAGGATCTCGTCCTCATCGTCACTCTGCCGATCTTTCGCGGGTTTGCCGCCGTCGCACGAAGATCATACAGCAGCTTCCCCAGGGATACGGCGTCCGATCGTCTTCGGCGCCGTCCATCGGCATGCACCGCGGGCCATGGACGTCTGCCTGCCGTCGTGCCCGTGCCTTGCGCGTCTGGCGCATTATTGCGCACGGCAATTCCCAGACGGCTCCGATAACACGCCGGATCCCCTGGCACGCCTATTGCGAACCACATGGCAGTCGCGTGCAAATCGCGACTGGGGTAGGCCATGCCGGGACATCGTAATCCGGAGACAGCCGGTCGAGAGGACGCCGCCGCCGCATCCGTCGGATGCGGCGGCGCGCATGCCGGCACCGCCGAGCACGACGCGGCGATGCTCGCGCAACGGGCGGCGGATACGGCGACGCGGCGTGCCTTCCTCGCCATCGTCGGCGCCGGGGTCGCGCTACGCGCGCTCGGCGACATCTTTGCACTCGACGCGGCACGCGCTTTCGCGCGGGAGACGCCCGGGCAACTCGAAGAGCAGAAACTCGGGCGCGCGCCGCCGGCCGGCTACGACCCGCCCCGGCCGCCGGTCGGCCGCCCCGCCGTCATCGACGGCCGGGTCATCGATGGGGCTGCGGCGGCAGCTCCGCACGCCGCCGTCGCGGCAAGGCAGAAAAGGAGACGCAAGGCGTGACCCGTGCCGAACTCACCGAGAAGATCTGCGCGATCAAGCGCCAGAAGGGCGCAACCTGGAAGAGCATCTGCGCCGATATCGGGCCTGGGTCGCCGGTCTATTACACGGCGGCCCTGATGGGGCAAATGAAGCTGAAGAAGGACGAGGCGGAGAATGCCGGGCGCGTGCTCGGCCTTTCCGCCGACGACGTCGCGATGCTGCAGGAGATCCCCTATCGCGGGTCGCTGCCGACGGCGGTGCCGACCGACCCGCTGATCTACCGGTTCTACGAACTGGTGCAGGTCTACGGCACGACCTGGAAGGAACTCATCCAGGAGGAATTCGGCGACGGCATCATGAGCGCGATCGATTTCGACATGGCGATCGAACGCCAGCCCGATCCCAAGGGCGACCGCGTCAAGCTGACCCTCAGCGGCAAATTCCTCCCATATAAGGAGTACTGAACGACCCGAGGAAACAGTGATGGACGTGATCGACCTCAATTGCGACATGGGCGAGAGCTTTGGCGCCTGGACGATGGGCAGCGATGCCGAGATGCTCAAGATCGTGTCTTCGGCGAATGTCGCTTGCGGCTTTCACGGCGGCGACCCGCTCGTCATGTTCGACACGGTGAGCCGGGCCAAGGAAAACCGCGTCGGGATCGGCGCGCATCCGAGCTTTTTTGACGTCTGGGGGTTTGGCCGGCGCCAGATCCAGGGCGAGAAGCCCGAGGACATGGAAAAGATGGTCGTCTATCAGATCGGCGCGTTGCAAGGTGTGGCCCGGGCGGTCGGTCACCGCGTTGGCCACGTCAAGGCGCACGGCACACTCGCCAACCTCGCCGCGGCCGACCGTACTGCGGCGC
>DASWRT010000236.1:0-51716 GCA_036403035.1 Allostellaceae bacterium
CGAGGCGATGCTGTGGCACCGCCGCTTCGACAACCAGCCCGGCCACCGCTGGCTGCGCGAGACGATCGTTGCCGTGAGCCGGGCGCTTTGAAAGCTCGGCGATCGAGCGTTGCCGAACGTCCGGTCGATGTGCGATGGCCCGATCGAACCGTTTGGAACGCCAGCCCATCGAAGCCGACGGGCGTGAATATAACTAAACGCCGCCGCGATCGCCGACCGTAAATCCACCTTGGTTGCGGGTGTGCTCGTGGGAGCGTGTGTCGAGGCTTGTTGCACGCCCGCCGGCGGGGGCGTGGTGGGGCGAGTTGCACCGCATCGCCGGTCTGCAAAGTCTCGGGCGGGCTGTCGATCACCCGAACCGTGGGCGAGAGGCCGGCCGTTACAGATCAAAAGAACCCCAATTCATCACTCGCATGCTCTCGTGCAGAGAATGCATTTCAAATAATCAAAAGCCGGCGCATCTCTCCTTCAGCACGCCAGCCAATAGTGGCGGACGTGACCTTCCCACGGAGATGCCATCATGTCGAAGCAATTCATCCTGAGCGCCTGTACCGCACTCGCGATCCTCGGCGGCGCCGCTGCTCCCGCCTTTGCCCACGCGCACCCGCAGGACCAGCCGCAGGAAACCTATTACAACTGGAACACCGGAAAGTCGGTGAAGCAGCAGGCCGACAAGAACGTCCCCGAACAGGCCGTCACGTTCGACGGCGAAGGATCGGCGGCCGTCGCGCTTGGCAGCCACTGATCGGGCCGGCGGTATGAGCAGGAAGCCGCAAGGGAGGGCGCCCCCGCCGCTTCCTCTCACCGCCTCTTCCTCAATCTCACCTCGGCCCCTGTGGCTCGCCAAAACTCATGACTCCACGCGACCGAACAGGGTTTTTCCGACAGAGGATCGATCATGAAACGGACGACCACGAAAACAACGCCGCGTGCCATGGCCGCGGCAGCCGCCCTCGCCACGATGCTTGCCGTTGCCTCGGGCAGTACGGCCGCGCTTGCGGCCTCGCCCGGCGTCGGCACCGGAGCCGCCTACGCGGGCTCGGTTCCCGGTGTCACGTCGTTCGGCAGTGCGGCCTATGCGGGTTCCGTACCGGGAATACCCGGCACCGTGCAGAGCCGCGCATCCGGACAGTCCAGCCAGGGACTCGGGACTTTCGATGGTGCGCACAGGCCGACTTTCTCGGACACCGTCGGCATGTCGGCCGGCAGCGGGAATGCTTCAGCCGTATCAGGAGCCATGGCAGGCCGCGAGTGACGCCAGCGCCGAAGACGGGCACCGGCGCAGACGGCAGTTTCGGCGCGTTCAGTGCCGCACGACGGCGCGTGCATTAGCTTCAGCTTGTGAATTGATCTGATACCAATGGTCGATGAGCCTGGTACATCGGCCGTTGGTTAGGAGTTCTTAGCCCGCGCGGCGCTTGGAGCGTAACCCGCTCGGCATCGGTCAATCCAAGGCCGATGGTATGACAGTACGGGCATTCCCATGCCGGGCCGCGCTTAACCCGTCGCGTGCAGCCAGAGGATGTAGGGCTGCATCGCTCGGCAGCATCCGACAACTGGTGTCAGCGAAATGGAACCGCCGGCAGTACCGGGCTGGAGAACAACCCGGCCGCAATATTCCAACGATAGCTGAACCGGCAATAGCGGCCGTTCGTCCACATTCGCGTCACGGAGAACAGTTATGAAACGGCGGATTCTCGCGGCACTTCTGCTTTCCATCAGCGTATCTGCACTGTTGCCGGCATGCACCGGAGGCTTTCAGCATGTTGCCGGCTACAAGCCGAACGGAAGCGGGACTCGGTAAACTCGCCACGACACGCTCGGGCACCGATCTGCCGCCTTAATGAAAGCCAAGCGGCATCCACTTCACCTTTTCCGCACGCCAGACTTTCATTCGCTCGGATCGGGCTCTGGCTAGATTTACATCAGGGAAGCGCATTTCGTGATGGAAATGCGCTCACCATCAAGAGCGACGCGTTCGATCTCGACCTGCCGATCGTGTTTGAGGCGGTATTGACAACGCTGCCTGCACCGGATCGGCAGCACGGAACCATTCGGCAGGCGCATCTCCACGTGAAGACAATGCATTTGCCGCATTGCGGCGCCAGTGCCAACTTGTCGATCAGCGGACCAATCCCGGCCGCACCCAGAGGAGATAATGTTATGACGATGTCGACAAAGATCCTTGCTGCAATGGTGCTGGCGAGCATCGCCGCCGCAGCACCCGCGTTCGCCCAGTCGACGGACGTTTCCCAGAAGCCGGAGCGGCTTGAGCCGGAACTGTGGGCGGGAACATCTCTCGGGCCGCCGTCAGCGTCGCTAACCGACAACCCCACGCGGTTTGGCGACTATAGCTACAAGCGTGCCGATCGCGACGCCGGCAACCTCGTCGAGAAGACGTGGACGAGCCGGCACCCCGAAGCAAGCAATCCGGCGACGGCGGCCGACGTGCGCGATCCCAACCACGTGGTCCGCGTGCCCGGCCCGCTGCCGGCCGACCGCAACGCGGCGTACTATGGCAGCCTCTCGGCGTTCTTCGCGGGGACACCGAGCAAGCCGGCGCAGCGGTCGTAACCGCTTGGGCCGCGGGTGCCGGCGCCTCGGAGCATCGTTGGCCGCGCCATGAGAACGCAACGGCGCCTGAACGGGTGGGCGAGCGGCGGCCCACGATCCCGGAGGAGCGCCGTCCGTTCGCCTCGTCCGGCGCCGTCGGGCGCCGGGAGTTAGGAAGTCCTGCCTATGCTCAGTTGGACACATGCCACGACGCCGATCATCGCCGCGTTCCTGGGCTCGCTGGTGGAGTTCGTCGAAGCCCTGACCATTGTTCTCGCCGTCGGCACGGTCCGGGGCTGGCGACCCGCCCTGCTTGGCACCAGCGCCGGAACCGTGCTGCTGGCGGTGCTCGTGGTCGCCCTCGGCCCCGGCTTGCAGGCCGTGCCGCTCAACGCGCTTCAACTCGTGGTCGGCCTGCTGCTCCTGCTGTTCGGCCTGCGCTGGCTGCGCAAAGCCGTGCTTCGGGCCGGCGGCGTCATCGCGCTGCATGACGAGGACGAGGCTTTTGCCAGGGAAACCGCGGCGCTGCGCGACGGCGGCGCTGGCGGCGCCGGGCGGACGCGCACGTGGGACAAGGTCGCGATCGCAACGACGTTCAAGGCGGTCGTGCTCGAAGGCCTGGAGGTCGTCTTCATCGTCATCGCCGTGGGAGCGGTCGGGAACATGCTCGTCCCGGCGAGCCTCGGCGCGGTTGCGGCGCTCGTGCTGGTGATCCTCTTGGGCGTCGCGCTCCACAGACCGCTGGCGCTCGTGCCGGAGAACACGCTGAAGTTCGCCGTGGGCGTCATGATTTCGTCGTTCGGCGTGTTCTGGGTCGGCGAAGGCTTGGGATTCGCATGGCCTAAGGACGATCTGTCGATCCTCGGCCTCGTCGCTGCGTTCCTCTTGACGTCCCTGCTCTCGATCCGAGTCGTGCGGCGGCAGACGGCGAGCCGAGCCGGGCAAGCGGCGGCAGCAGCAGCGGCGGCGGCACGAACCGCCCAGGAGGTCTGAACATGAGATGGCTGTCCGCCACCGCGCGGGAGCTTGTCGGCCTGTTCGTCGATGACGGCAGCCTGGCGGTTGCCCTGGTCACTTGGATCGTCGCCGTCGCGCTCGTGCTGCCGCGCGTGCCCCTCGACGGGCGATGGGATGCCCCGATCCTGTTCGCCGGGTGCATCCTGGTCCTGGTCGAGAACGTCCGGCGAACGGCACGGCGGAAGAAATCGGTCTAGCTCTACGCCTTGTAGTACCGCAGCGCCCGCCGCTCGGCTTCCTGCGCCGCCTCCTTCGGCGTCCTCTGGCCGGAGGCGGCCTGGGCGAACATGTCGACGACGACCCAGTCGGCGAGCACCGCCGCCGACGCCGGTCCGAGCGTCCCGGCATAGCCGTGCGGCAGCAGCCGGCCGAGGAGGTCGCGGAACGGCAGCAACTTCGGGTCGGACGTCCAGAACGGCGTCTCGCTATACGCTTTCAGCGGATGGCTGATGTAGCCGAGCGACGCCTCCTGCCACGGGACGTACTGGTCCTTCTCCCACATGAAGCGGAGATATTCGCGGGCGGCGTTTGGGTATTTCGAGTACTTGAAGACGTAGGCCTGCGAGAGCAGGTGCAGTTCGGTCGGGCGGCCGATCGGGCCGACCGGCATCGCCGCATGGTCCATGTCCTCGGCGAGCGTGCGGTACTCCGGCCGGTCCGACTTCTTGGCGGCGTAGTAGATCGAGATGCCGTTCGAGGTGAGGCCGATCTTGCTTTCGAGAAAGGCGTTGTTGTTGCTGACGCCGGTCCAGGCATACACGCCCTCGATGAAGGTCGAAGCCAGCTCCTTCATGTATTCCAGCGCCTGGATCGTCTCCGGGCTGTTGATGACGACGTTGTTCCCTTCGTCGACCATCTTGCCGCCGAAGCCCCAGAGGATGTTGTGCATCCAGGTCTCGCTGTCGCCGGTGGCGTGACTCAGCGCAAAGCCGGCGGGGTGGCCGTTCTTCTGCAACGCCTTGCAGAGCTTCAGGTAGTCGTTGAAGTTCGTCGGGAACGCGTCGAACCCGGCCTCGCGCACCCACGATTTGCGGTAGTTCAGGAGCGCGCCGCTCGCGCCGAGCGGCAGGCCGATCCATTGGTCCTTCCCGTCCTTGCCCTTGCGGCTGCCGTACTGGCGTGCCGCGTCGTACCAGCCGCCGTATTTGCCGCCGAGATATTCGGCGAGTTCGGTAAGGTCGACGAGCTTGTCGGCGAAGAGATGCGGCTCGTCGAGCCAGCCGATGATGGCGTCCGGCCCCTGCCCGACCGTCGCGGCGACGGTCGCCTTCGGCTTGATCTGCTCCCAGTCCTCGGTGTCGACCTTGACCTTGATCCCGGTCTGCTGGGTGAACTTCTCGGTGTTTTGCGTCCAGAGCTGCTCGTCGCCCTGGACGAAGCGTTTCCAGCGCAGGATGCGCAGGCTGGCGCCCGGCTCCGGCGCGAAGCTCTTGTCCGGCACTGCCGCCGCGGCTGCGCCGAGCGGCGTTCCCAGCGTGGATGCGACGACGCCTGCTGCCGCGCCCGCCTTCAACACGTCGCGCCGCGTGAACTCGCCCATGCCGTTCCTCCCTCCCGTCTTGTCGTTGTCGCCAGATGCACGTGCGCCTTCTTGCGGGCGCGCCGTGCCGCCAGGATCCTACGTCGCGGCGGCTTGCCGCGGCGGCGCGTCCCCCCGCACGTCGAAGTAGCGCCGCTTCGACGCGCTCTGGTTCTCGTAGATCGATCCCTGGTTGCGCGCCGGCGGCAGCGGCATCCGGACCGGCACGGGTTCGAGCCGCGGCGTATTCGTGCTGCTCCCGGCGACGAGGCGGGCGTCGAACGTGGCGAAGTCCGGCACGCCGACGAGCGGCCACGCATCCGCTGCGGCGAACTCGTAGAGCAGCAGCGCACGCGGCTTGTCGGAGACGTTCTGCGCCGACCCGTGCACGAGCCGGACGTGGTGGAAGCTCATCGACCCCGCGGGTCCGATCACCGGCACCGCCTTCGCGAAATCGAGATCGCGGCATGCGTCGGGGTCCATCGCGCCGCAGAAATAACCGCCGGAATCGTGGTGGTCGTACACCGGCCCCTTGTGGGTCCCCGGCAGCACCAGCATCGCACCGTTCTCGACGGTGCAGTCGTCGAGCATCACGCCGACCGCGAGCAGGTCGTCGTTCGTGTGCGGGTAAAAGGCCCAGTCCTGGTGCCACTCGACCGGTGAGCCGTAGCGCGGCGCCTTGATGTTGATCTTCGAGCCGTGCAGCCGCACGCCCGACGGCCCGAGCAGGCGCTGGAGGATCGGCGCCATCGCCGGCAGGCGCGCCAGCTCGACGAAGAACGGATCGTGCAGATGCGGCGTCTTGATCCGGCGGACGCGCGGCGCGTCCGGCCGGTGCGTCGGCTCCAGATCATAGATGTCGGTGTGCCCCGCGAGCCCCCGCGCGCCCTCCAGTATTTCCGCGATCCGCTGCCGCACCGCGCTCAACGTCGGGCGGTCCATCACGCCCTCGACTAGCACATAGCCGTTCTCGCGGTAGAATTCGATGTCGCGGTCGGACAACATGACAGCGCTTCCTTCGGCTCTTTGCCTGAATGTTAGCGCTAACATTGAGGGGCGGTCAACGCGGATGGCGGACAGGGATCGGGATATCGAGAGCGGCGGGACGGCTCCCATAGCCGCGGATCGCAAGCCGCCGCGTCTCGCGGACGTCGCGGCGCATGCCGGGCTCACCAGCATGACGGTGTCGCGCGCGCTGCGGCAGCCGGACAAGGTCTCGCCCGCGACGCGCGAGCGGGTGATGCAGGCGATCAGCGAGCTTGGATACATCCCCGACCTCGCCGCGAGCAGCCTCGCCTCGCGCCGCAGCCGCATCATCGCCGTGGTGGTGCCGACGATCGCGAACTCGGTCTTCGCCGATACCGTGCAGGGCCTGTCGGACGGCGTGGCCGCCGCGGGATATCAGCTCCTGCTCGGGCAGACCGGCTATTCGGAGACGGCGGAGCACGCGCTCGTCGCGGCGCTGATCGGACGGCGGCCGGATGCCGTCGCGCATATCGGGATCGTGCGCGACCCGGCGCTGCGCGACCTGCTGCGGCGGGCCGCCGTGCCAATCGTCGAGACTTGGGACCTGACCGCCGATCCGCTCGACCTGCTCGTCGGCTTCTCGAACGAAGCTGCCGGGCGGGCGATCGGGGAATACCTGATCGGGCGCGGCTACCGCCGGATCGCGTTCGTCGGCGGCCGCGACGACCGCGCCGCGGCGCGGCGGAGCGGCCTGCGGGCCGCGCTCGACGCCGCCGGGCTCGACGCGTCGCGCGAGGCGATCACCGACGAGCCTCTGTCGTACGGCGCCGGCCGCCGCGCCCTTGCCGCGCTGCTCGACGGCGGCGGCCCGCCGGACGCCGTGTTCTTCGCGACCGACGTGCTCGCGGTCGGCGGGCTGATGGAGTGCCGCCGCCGGAAGCTTTCGGTGCCGGGGCGGATCGCGATCGCCGGGCTCGGCGACTTGGAGATCGCCGCCGAACTGACGCCCGCGCTCACCACCGTCCGCGTGCCGTCCTACGAGATCGGCCGGCGCGCCGCCGACATGCTGCTCGCCCGCATCGAAGGCGAGCCGATCGCGTCGCCGATCGTCGATCTCGGCTTCGAGATCGTGCAGCGCGAGAGCGCGTAGCGCAGCTCAGCTCCGGACGTCGGCGTCGAGCCGGAAACACGACCGGAGGGGCAGGTCGGCGACGTTCGGACCGGCGGCGATCTCGAACTCGCCCGGCTCGGGACCGACGGTCATGTCGCGGCGGATGAAGGCGAAGTCGTCCGGCGTCAACCTGAACGACGCCGTTCCGGTCTCGCCCGGCGCGAGGCGCAGCTTGGCGAAGCCGCGCAGCTCGCGGACTGGACGCGCGACGCTGGCGACGAGGTCTCTGACGTAGAGCTGCACCGTCTCCTCGCCGTCGCGCGGCCCGGCGTTCGTCACGTCGACCGCGATATTGATTCCGGCCGCGTCGCCGATCGCCAGACTGTCCGCCGACAGACGCAGCGCGTCGTAGCGGAAGCGCGTGTAGGACAGGCCGAAGCCGAAGGGGTAGAGCGGCTCGGCCTGCACGTCGAGGTACTTGCTCGAATACCAGTTGTCGCTGGGCGGGCGGCCGGTCGGGCGCTGGTCGTGGTGGATCGGCACCTGACCCAGCGAGCGCGGGACCGTGACCGGCAGCCGGCCGGACGGGTTCCAGTCGCCGAACAGCACGTCGGCGACGGCGTGTCCAGCCTGCGATCCGAGAAACCACGTCTGGAGGATCGCCGACGCTCGCGCCTCCAGCCAGGGCAGCGCGAGTAGACGGCCGGAGGTCAGCGCGACGATCACGGGAACACCCCGCTCGGCCGCCGCGTCGAGCACCGCCTCGGCGAGCGCCTGCTGCCCGCCCGGCAGGTCGAGCGAGGAGCGGCACGCCGCCTCCCCGCTCATCCACGCCGACTCGCCGATGCAGAGCACGACGGCGTCGGCCTGCCGCGCGAGAGCGACGGCGGCGGCGATGTCCTCGCCCTCGCCGCCCTCGATCGGACAGCCCGCCGCGTGCAGGACGCGCGTTCCGCTCGTGGCCAGCGCCGCCTTGACCCCGGCGAGGATCGACACGGCTTTCTCCGGATCGCCCGCGCCGGCCCAGGAGCCCAGCATTTCGCGCCCGGCGTCGGCCAGCGGCCCGACCACCGCGAGCGTGCGGAGTGCGCTACCGCCGCCGCGCGGCAGCGGCAGCGCCTCGCCTTCGTTGCGCAGCAGGACGATCGAGCGGCGGGCGGCGTCCCGCGCCGCTTCGGCGAGATCTTCCGCGGGCGCGGCCGACTCGCGGCAGCGGCGGTACGGGTCCTCGAACAGGCCGAGGCGCGCCTTCAATTCGAGCACCCGGCGCACCGCCGCGTCGATCCGGGGGAGCGAAACAGTCCCGTCGCGGACGCCGTCGCCGAGATGCGCGATGAAGGTCGCGCTCTGCATATCCATGTCGAGGCCGGCAGCGAGCGCCTGCCGCGCCGCGTCGGCATTGTCGGCGGCGATGCCGTGCGCCTTAAGCTCCTCCACCGCCTCGTAATCGCTGACGAACAGCCCGCCGAAACCCCACTCGCCGCGCACGATGCCGTCGAGCAGCGCCTCGTTCGCGGTCGCCGGGACGCCGGCCAGATCGTTGAAGGACGGCATGATCGAGGCGACGCCGGCCTCGACTGCCGCCCGGAACGGCGGCAGGTAGATTTCGCGGAGCGTGCGCTCGGAAACATCGGCGGTTTCGTAGTCCCGGCCGGCGCGCGGCGCACCGTAGGCGCCGATATGCTTCGCGGTCGCCGCCAACGCATCGGGCGCGGCGAGGTCGCCGCCCTGATAGCCGCGCACCTTGGCCCGCGCGATTCGCGCGCCGAGAAAGGCGGACTCGCCCGGTCCCTCGACGATCCGTCCCCAGCGCGGGTCGCGGCAGACATCGAGCATCGGCGCGAAGGTCCAATGCAGCCCCTCCCCCGCCGCTTCGGCGGCGGCGAGGCGCGCGGTGCGCTCCATCAGGTCGAGATCCCAGCTCGCCGCCTCACCGAGCGGGACCGGGAAGATCGTGCGGTGGCCGTGGATGACGTCGAAGGCGAAGAGCAGCGGCACGCCGAGCCGCGTCTCCTCGACCGCGAGACGCTGCATCTCGCGCGTGAAGTCGCGGCCGTACGCGTTGAACAGGCCGCCGACGCGGCCCTTGCGGATCTCCTCGACATAGTCGCCGCGGACGCTCGGCCCGGTCGTCGCGAGATCGGCGGTCAGCAGGTTGAGCTGCCCGAGCTTTTCCTCGACCGTCATGCGGGACAGGAGGTCGTCGATGCGGGCGCGGTCGGCGGGCGAGAGGGGGGCGTCGGCGGCGGTCATGGCGGGCGGGCTCGTCGCGTGTGGCGGAAAGGACGGCGGCGGTCGTTATAGCCAACGCCGCCCGGCGGCGTGCAACCCGCTGCAAGTAGCGGGCAGTCGCGTTCGTCTCGACTGGCTGCTAAACTAACCAAATGGAGAGTTTCGCACGCAAGATCCGCAAGGAGCCGCCGCCGACCGCCGCCGATGCTCAGGGCGTCCGCGCCGAGGCCAGGAACGATCAGCAGATCCGCAAGCACGATCCCGAGCGGACCAAGCAGGACATCCTGAAAGTCGCGACCGAGGAATTCGCCGAGCACGGGCTGAGCGGCGCGCGCGTCGACGCGATCGCGACCCGCATGCGCACGACCAAGCGCATGATCTACTACTATTTCGGCAGCAAGGAAGGGCTCTACGAGGCGGTGCTGGAGAAGTCCTACGCCGACATCCGCGCCGTCGAGACCGAACTCCGGCTCGACAGCCTGGAGCCGGAAGCGGCGATCCGGCGTCTGGTGGAGTTCACGTTCGACTACGACGAATCCCACCCGGACTTCATCCGGCTGGTGACGATCGAGAACATCCACCATGCCAAGCACCTTGCAGGATCCCTCAAGATCCGCGACGTCAACGTCGCCGTCATCGAGACCCTTTCCGCGATCCTGGAGCGCGGCCGCAGGAGCGGCGTCTTCCGCGCCGACGTCGATCCGATCGACGTGCACATGATGATCAGCGCCTTCTGCTTCTTCCGCGTCTCGAACAAATCGACGTTCGGCGCGATCTTCGACCGCGACCTCTCCGCGCCCGAACACCGCGAAAGGCATAAGCGGATGATCGGCGACGCCGTCGTCCGCCTGTTGAAGAAGGAAGCGTGAGGCAGCGGACGGCGGAGCGTCGATTTTTCACAATCGGCGAGCAAGCGCGGAAATCACCATGCGTCGAGCTTGCCCCTGACGTAGGGGCGGCCCTCGGGCCGCCTCTCGCCGGATCTTCGATCCGGCTGGCGGCAGGCGGAACTATGTTCCGCCGAGAGCCCGCGGGCGGGGCAAGCCCCGCCCCTACAATCAGGTAAAGCGCTCAAGATCCTGCCACCTTCGCCTCAACTGCCCCGTAGTTCGGCGAAATGGGCGAGCATCCGCTCGCTGTCGGGCTCGACGCCGGTGAACAGCCGGAACGCTTCGACCGCCTGGAATACGGCCATGCCGCCGCCGTCGAGCGTGCGCGCGCCGAGCGCGCGGGCGCGCTTCAGCAGCTCGGTCTCCAGCGGGAAATAGATGATCTCGGCGACCCAGAGGTCCGGGCGCAGCAGCTCCGGCGGCAGCGGCGTGCCGGGATATTTCTCCATGCCGACCGGCGTCGCGTTGATGATCCCGTCGGCCACCTCGACGGCGGCGGCGAGATCCCCGCCCGCGACCGCGCGGCCGGCGCCGAAGTGATCCGACAGGTTCGCCGCGAGATGCGCGGCGCGCTCGGCGTCCACGTCGAAGACCGTCAGTTGCCGGGCGCCCAGCTTCAAGGCGGCGTGCGCGACCGCCGATCCGGCACCGCCTGCGCCGAGCTGGACCACCCGGTCGCGCTTCACGTCGGCCATGTGGCGGCGGAACGGCTCGGCGAAGCCCATCCAGTCGGTGTTGTGGCCGATGCGCTTGCCGTCCCGCAGGACCACGGTGTTGACCGCGCCGAGCGCCCGCGCGTCGTCGGAGAGCTCGTGCAGCAGCGGGATCACCGCCTGCTTGCAGGGATGGGTGATATTGAGCCCGTTGAAGCCCATGCGCTCGGCGGCGGTCAGCAAATCCGGCAATGCCTCGACGCCGAGGCCGAGGGCGGTGAGGTCGATCCGGCGATAGAGGTATCGGAACCCCTGCTCGTCGCCTTCGCGCTCGTGCATTGCCGGCGTCAGCGATCCCTGAATGCCGGCGCCGATCAGGCCGCAGAGAAAGGCCGGGCGGTTCGAACGGGTAATCATGCCGCCTGCTCCCCGATCAGGTGTGCAAGGCGCTGGAGCGCGAGCGTGTAGCCCTGCGTGCCGAAGCCGCAGATCACGCCCTGCGCAACGCGCGAGACATAGGAGAAGTGCCGGAATTCCTCGCGGCGGTGGATGTTGGAGATATGCACTTCGAGGATCGGGCAATGGCAAGCCGCCAGCGCATCCGCCACCGCGACCGAAGTATGGGAAAATCCGGCCGGGTTGATGATGATGCCGCCCGCTGCCTCGCGGGCCTCGTGAATCCAGTCGATCAGCAGGTACTCGGCGTTGGTCTGCCGGAAGTCGACGGCGAGACCCAGCGCGTCGCCGGCGCGCCGACACGCCGCCTCCACATCCGCCAGCGTTTCGCGGCCGTAGATCTCCGGCTCGCGCTTGCCCAGAAGATTCAGGTTCGGTCCGTTGAGGATGAAGACGGTGCGCGTCATCGAGCGTTCCCTTCCCTCGAAATTCGTTCTTGATCCAAAACTAACTAACTGGTACGTTCACGTCAATAAGAAACATTTCACCATGACCGGGCAGCCCCTCCTCGTCGTAGACGGAGCCGGCGGCAGGATAGAGGAGGGAACATGCGCCTGAACCGGACGCTCCGATGCCGCTCCAACGGTGGCCTGTGCCGGCGCTCGGGCGCAGGGGCCATGCACCCCGGCGACTATCCGGGACTGTCGACGTTCCTTCCAGAAAAGCGGAGAAGCGGCCTACCGCGAACGCATGGCCGGCCGAGTGGCCGAAACTCTGCTCTGATCGCCCCCTGAGCCGCATCGCACCGGATGGAACAATGAGTGGGAAAAGGACGACCCCGGACGCTGCGACGGTCACCGTACGGCAGGCCGTATTCGATCTGCTCCGGGACGTCGGGATGACGACCGTATTCGGCAATCCGGGCTCGACGGAGCTGCCTTTCCTGAACGAATGGCCGGACGATTTCCGCTACATCCTCGGCCTGCAGGAGGCTTCCGTCGTCGCGATGGCGGACGGCTATGCCCGCGCTACCGGAAACGCCGCGTTCTGCAACCTGCACTCGGCGGTCGGCATCGGCCACGCGCTCGGCAATGTCTTCACCGCCTTCCGCAATCAGACGCCGCTGGTCATCACGGCAGGCCAGCAAGTGCGCGGTCTATTGCCCATCCAGCCATTCCTCTGGGCCACCGACGCCCCCGAGTTCCCCAAGCCCTACGTGAAGTGGAGCTGCGAGCCCGCGCGGGCGGAGGATGTTCCGGCCGCCCTCGCACATGCCTACCACGTCGCCATGCAGCGGCCCTGCGGCCCGACGTTCGTCTCGATCCCGATCGACGACTGGGAGGCGCAGACCCGCCTTATGGCATCGCGGGCCGTGAGCCGCGACGCGGCGCCGGACCCGCAAATGCTCGACGCGCTCGTCCGCGCCCTCGCGGCAGCCGAGCGCCCCGCCTTCGTGATCGGCCCGGAGGTGGACATGGAAGGCGCGGGCGAGGCGGCCGTCGCGCTCGCCGAGCGGTCGCGCGCAGCGGTCTGGGCTAGCCCGACCTCCAGTGCCGTGAGCTTTCCGGAAGACCATCCGCTCTTCGCCGGGTTCCTGCCGGCCGTGCCGGAGCCGGTGTCGAACACGCTTTCGGCGTACGACCTGATCGTCGTTTTGGGCGCGCCGGTCTTCACCTTTCACGTCGCCGGGGAATGCGCCCTGTTCCGGAGCGGCATTCCGCTCTTCCAGATCACCACGAACGGCGATTCCGCCGCTTCATCCCCCGTCGGGACCGCGATCGTGGCCAGCCTCCGGCTCGCCCTGACCCGGCTCGGCGAGCTGCTGCCTGCGACCGACCGGACGCCCCCTACGCGGCGCAAGCGCAAGGCGCAGCCGCCCGCTACCGACCCGATCCTCGTCGAGTTCCTGATGCACACGATCGACGTCACCCGCCCGGAGGACTCGATCGTGGTGGAGGAAGCGCCGTCGCACAGGCAGGCGGTGCATGATTACCTGCCGATGCGCACGTTCGGCAGCTTCTACACGATGACCAGCGGCGGTCTCGGCTACTCGCTGCCGGCCTCGGCCGGCGTGGCGCTCGCACGCCCCGGACGCCGGGTGATCTGCCTGATCGGCGACGGCTCGATGATGTACTCGGTCCAGGCTCTGTGGACCGCCGTGCAGCATGAGCTGCCCGTCACGGTCGTGGTCGTCAACAACGGCGGCTACGGCGCGATGCGGGCCTTCAGCCGGGTGCTCAACGTGACGAGCCCGCCTGGGATCGACCTGCCCGGGCTCGATTTCGTCAGCCTCGCCGCCGGGATGGGCTGTCGGGGCCGGCGCGTGACCAAGGCGGAGGATCTGCGGGCGGCACTGGAAGGAGCATTCCGGACAGCCGGGCCGAGCCTGATCGACGTCGCGGTCGATCCGACGATCCCGAAACTCTACGACGAGGGCTGATTCCGTACGAACACCAGGAGGCGGCAACGACAAGGGAGGAAACGAATGTACGGCGAGTTTTTGCTCATCGGCGACCGTGACGCTCCCTCGTCCGGCGGCGCTGGGGCACACTGACGCGCGGCGACAAAATCGCATGTCGCTCGCAGAACAGGGAGGAACGCTCGTGCCTGCCTCAACCAGCACGCCCGCAAACAACGACTATCGCCGGATCTGGCTCTGGCTGTGCCTCGGCTGGGTCGTCAGCAGCGCCGACCGGACGATCACCGGGCCGGTCATCACCTGGATGATCCAGAACAAGATCGCGTTCATGGCGACCAGCAACCCGTATGCGCTGGGCGGGCTGATCGGAAGCATCTTCTTCGCGGGATACATGCTGACGCAGTTCCCGGGCGGCTATGCGGGCGATCTCCACGGGCATCGCAGCGTGATCGTCATCAGCCTGTTCTGGGCGGCCGTGGCGACGTTCGTGAGCGGCCTCGCCGGTACGCTCGCCGCCTTCATCGCCGTGCGGATCTTCACCGGGCTGGGCGAAGGCGCCTATTACGCGAACGACCGCAGCATCATCGCGCAGACCACCCCGGTCGAGAAGCGCAGCCTCGCGATGGGCGTGGTCATCACCGGTCTCAGCATCGGCATCACCCTGGCGACGCTTGGCGGCGCCTGGCTGATCGAGCTGGGGCGATGGGCGATGGGCGATGCGAATGCCTGGCGCATGCCGTTCTTCGTGCTCTCGGCCGCGACCCTCATCGTCGCTTACGGCGTCCGGCGCGAGCTCTGGCGCACGCGGACGCCGGAGGATCGGCCCGGACCGGCGCTCTGGGTGCTCGTGCGTTACTCGGCCGTGTTCTTCGTGCTCGTCTTCGGCCTGTTCCTGCTCGCCGAGCACGTCGCGTTGCCGAGCTGGGGCCTCACCGTGCTCGAGCTGCTGCTGGCCTTCGGCTTGATCGCTTTTGTCTGGCAAGTGAAA
This sequence comes from Allostellaceae bacterium, assembly GCA_036403035.1. Classification (GTDB taxonomy): domain Bacteria; phylum Pseudomonadota; class Alphaproteobacteria; order ATCC43930; family CGMCC-115725; genus DASWRT01. The sequence goes on from DASWRT010000236.1 coordinate 14,745, forward strand.
GGCCAGGAGATCTCCGGCGCGATCCACGACCGGAACCTCGTGCTGCTCTATGTGGCTTTCATCCCGGTCCTCTGGAACCTGTGGTTCCTCGGGTTCTGGGCCATCTCTATCGTCTCCGGCAGCGCGAACGGGTCCTTCACGCAGGCGGCGCTGACGGCGATGTTCACCGGCGTGGCGGGAATCATCGGGTTCCCGGTAGGCGGATGGCTCGCGGACTGGACGATGCAGGCAGGATACGGACGCAAGTCCGTTCTGCTCGTGTTCACGATGGCGCAGGCGCTGCTGACGCTCGTCTTCGCCTACTATCTCCAGATCGGCGGCCATTCGCCGGTGGTGATGGCGGCGCTTCTGTTCGGGGCCGGCCTGTTCTTCAATGCGCTGCAGCCTGTCTCGCACGCGATGGTGGCCGATCTCGCCGCGCCGGAGCATCGGGGCAGCGCGTTCGGCACCTACAACCTGATCGGCGAGATCGGCGCCGTGCTGTCGCCGACGATCTCCGGGACGCTGCGCGACGTCTATAACGGCTGGGCGCCCGCGGTCTATCTCGACGGCGCTCTCATCCTGGCGAGTTTCGCCTGCCTTCTGTTCGTGCGCGAGGCGATCCAGGTCCACGGTCGGGCGCCCCGGGCCGCTACCGCCGGCCTGTCCTGATCGCCAAGACTTACCGAGGGAGGAAGAAAGACATGAAGGGAGAATGCGAGTTCTTTCAACGCGACCGCGGCATCCATCCGCCCGCGCTCACGCCGAACTACAAGACGAGCGTGCTGCGGTCGCCGCGCATCGCCCTGTGGTCGCTGCAGAACTCCTTGTCCGAGGTGACCGGGCCGATGTTCGGCCGCGACGAGATCGGGCCGCTCGACAACGACCTGATCCGGAACTACGCGAAGGACGGGGAGGCGATCGGCGAGCGCATCATCGTCCACGGCCATGTGCGCGACGAGAACGGCCGGCCGGTGCCCGACACGCTGGTCGAGTTCTGGCAGGCCAATGCCGGCGGGCGGTATCGCCATCGGAACGACACCTATATCGCGCCGATCGATCCGAACTTCGGCGGCTGCGGCCGGACGCTGACGGACGATGAGGGGCATTATTTCTTCCGCACGATCAAGCCCGGCGCCTATCCCTTCCGCAACGCCGTCAACGACTGGCGGCCGGCGCATATCCACTTCTCGATCTTCGGGACCGGCTTCGCCCAGCGCCTGATCACGCAGATGTACTTCGAAGGCGACCCGCTGATCCCGCACGACGTGATGATCCGCATGATCCCGGACGAGGCGGCGGCGCAGCGGCTCGTCGCGAAGCTGGACATGAACGCGACGATCCCGCTCGACACGCTGGCGTACCGCTTCGACATCGTCCTGCGCGGCCGCCGGTCGACGCTGTTCGAAAACAAGCTGCAGGGGAACTGAGCCATGCCGCAGCCCGACACCTACCTGAAGGAAACCCCGTCGCAGACGGCCGGACCCTACGTCCATATCGGCCTGATCCCGCATCAGGCGGGCTTCGACATCTTCGAGAAGAATTTCAGCCATGTCCTGGTGCGCCCCGAAACGAAGGGCGAGCGGATCCGCATCGAGGGCCGCGTCCTCGACGGCACGGGCGCCCCGACGCGGGACATCCTGCTGGAGATCTGGCAGGCGAATGCGGCGGGCCGGTACAACCACCCGGCCGACCGCCAGGAAAACAAACCGATCGACGAGAGCTTCCGGGGCTGGGGCCGCACCGGCACGGACTTCGAAACCGGCCTCTACACCTTCGAGACGATCAAGCCCGGCCGCGTCGTCGGGCGGCACGGGCGGCGGCCGATGGCGCCGCACGTCAACTTCTGGATCGTGGCGCGCGGCATCAACATCGGGCTCAGCACCCGCATGTATTTCTCCGACGAGGCGGAAGCCAACGCCGAAGATCCCGTCCTCAACATCGTCGACCCGCCGGAGCGGCGCGCGACGCTGATCGCGCAGCGGCAGGAGCGCGGGAAGGAGGTCGTCTACACTTTCGACATCCGCCTCCAGGGTGAAGGCGAGACGGTGTTCTTCGACATCTGAGCGCCGCAGCGCGCAGCGGCTGTCGGCGGCGGCGATGCGCGCAAGAACGAACGATGACGAAAATAGGAGAGGAAATCATGTCTGACCCCTGCATCATCAGCGTCGCGATCACCGGGTCGGTCCCGAAGAAGAAGGACAATCCGGCGGTGCCGGTCACCATTCCCGAACAGATCGAGTCGACGCACGAGGCCTACGAGGCCGGCGCCACGCTGTGCCACCTGCACGTGCGCGACGAGGAGGAGAAACCCAGTTCCGACGTGGACCGCTTCGCGGCGCTCCAAGAGGGCATCCGCAAGCACTGCCCGGACATGATCATCCAGCTCTCGACGGGCGGGCGCGGGCGCGGCCTGGAGCAGCGCGGCGCCATGCTGGGCCTCAAGCCGGACATGGCCTCGCTGGCGACCGGGTCGTGCAACTTCCCGACCATCGTCTACGAGAACCCGCCGGACTTCGTGCGCGGCTTGGCCAAGCAGATGCAGGAGCTCGGCATCAAGCCGGAGATCGAGGTCTTCGACCTCGCCATGCTCTACAACACCGCCGACCTGGTGGCCGAAGGGCTGCTGGAGCCGAACACGCACGTGCAGTTCGTGATGGGCGTGCGCAACGCCCTGCCGGCGCGCCGCGAGATCCTGGAATTCGAGGTCGCGCAGCTCAAGAAGGTGCTGCCCCAGGCGACCTGGGTGGCGGCCGGCATCGGACGCCATCAGATCGAAGTGAACAACTGGACGCTGGAGATGGGCGGGCACTGCCGCACCGGCCTGGAGGACAATGTCCGCTGGGACAAGACGACGCTGGCGGAGAGCAACGCCCAGCTGGTCTCCCGCGTCGCGGACCTGTGCGCCCAATACGGACGGCCGGTCGCGACGGCGACGCAGGCGCGGGAGATCCTGGGGCTGCGCCCGGCGGCGGCCTGACAGGATCGCCCGCCCCTTCTCCGCCCCTCCGTCCTCATGGAGCGAACCATGCCCGACCTGCCGACGCCGCGGCCGAAATCCATCGCCACCGTCTCGCTGAGCGGGACGCTGCCGGAGAAGCTGGAAGCCGCCGCGGCGATCGGCTTCGACGGGGTGGAGATCTTCGAGAACGACCTGCTGACGTTCGACGGCTCGCCCGACGACGTCCGGCAGATCGCGGAGGGGTACGGGCTCGCCATCACGATCTTCCAGCCCTTCCGCGATTTCGAGGCGATGCCGGAACCGCAGCGCGCCCGCAACCTGGACCGCGCGGAACGCAAGTTCGACGTGATGCAGGCGCTCGGGACCGACCTTGTGTTGGTGTGCAGCAACGTGCAGCCGTCCGCGTTGAACGACGATGCGCGGGCCGCCGCCGACCTCGCGGAGATGGCGGAGCGTGCGGCGCGGCGCGGGTTGCGTGTCGGCTACGAGGCGCTGGCCTGGGGCCGGCACGTCAACCGGTGGGGCCATGCCTGGAAGATCGTGCAGGAGGCCGGCCACCCGGCGCTCGGACTGATCGTCGACAGCTTCCATACCCTGTCGCTGGACGACGATTTCTCCGGCATCGCCTCGGTACCGGCCGACAAGCTGTTCTTCGTGCAGCTTGCGGATGCGCCGCGGCTTGCGATGGACGTGCTGTCCTGGAGCCGCCATTTCCGCAACTTCCCCGGCCAGGGGCAGTTGCCGGTGACCGGGTTCCTGCGCGCTGTGCTCGCCTCCGGCTATGCGGGGCCGCTGTCGCTGGAGATCTTCAACGACGAGTTTCGCGCCGCGCCGGCTCGCCTCACGGCGCGGGACGGGCTGCGCTCCCTGATCTTCGCCGAGGCGGAGGCCGGCGGCGCCGACCTGCCCCCGCCGCCGACGTTCGACGGGTTCGAGTTCCTGGAATTCGCGGTCGACGAAACGGCGGGAGCGGAGCTGGCCGGCTTCCTCGGACGGCTCGGCTTCCATCGGGCCGGGCGGCACCGGTCCAAGGATGTCGACCTCTACCGGCAGGGGCGGATCAACCTCGTGCTCAATAAGGAGCCGGACAGCGCGGCGTCAGAGCATTTCCAGCTTCACGGACCGTCGGTCTGCGCGATGGCGCTGCGGGTCGACGATGCGGGGCGCGCCATCGACCGCGCCAAGGCTCTGCTCGTTCCGGAGTGGCGGGAGCGCGTCGGCGAAGGCGAGCGCCGCATCCCCTCGGTCCGCGCGCCGGACGGGACGCTGATCTATCTCGTGCAGCCCGATCCCTCCGGCCGCAGCATCTACGAGGACGATTTCGACCTGTCGGAGCCGCCAGCCGGTGAAACGCCGGTCCTGGACTGTATCGACCATGTCGTGCAGGCCCTGCCGTACGGGCGGATGGACAGTTTCGTGCTGTTCTACCGCGCGCTGTTCGGCTTCCTGCCCGAGCAGCTTTGGGAGCTGCCGGACCCCTACGGCCTGATCCGCAGCCGGGCGATGGTCAGCCGGGACCGCACCGTGCGCCTGCCGCTCAACATCTCGGAGAGCCGCCGGACGGCGACGGGCCGCTTCGTCTCGGCCTATGCCGGCGCAGGCGTGCAGCAGATCGCCTTCGCGGCGGCCGGCGATACCGCGCGGGCGGCGGCCGCCGTCGCGGGTCTCGGCGCCGACATGGTCCCGATCTCCGCGAACTACTACGACGACCTCGGCGCGCGGCACGGCAGCCTGGACGACGCGGCGCTTGCCGAGTTGCAGCGGCTGAACCTGCTCTATGACCGGGACGAGGGCGGCGGCGAGTTCGTCCACGCCTACACCGGCAGCTTCGACGGCCGGTTTCACTTCGAGATCGTGCAGCGCCGCGGCGGCTATCGGCAGTTCGGAGCGGCGAACGCCGGCGTGCGGATGGCGGCGCAAGCCCAGCAACGGGAAGACGAGCATCTCGCCGTCCGGCTGGAGACGCACTGAGGCGCAGGTACAGAAGCCCTCCCCCGCCGCGTGCGAGGGAGGGTTGGGTGGGGACATCCGGCGCCGAGATCAGGACCGAGATTAGGACTACGCCTCGTCCCCTCGCCTACTTCTCCAGCACGTACGTTCCCGGCGCGTCGACTAACGGCGGGTAGGCGGCGCTGCCGACCTTCGGCGCGGGGACCATCTCGCCGGAGCGCGCGGCGAGCCATTTCGCCCAATCGGTCCACCAGCTCCCCACGTGCTGCTTGGCGTCGCGGAGCCATTCCTCGGGCGTGCGCGCCGCCATCGCGTCCGGGCTCTCGTTGGTCCAGTGGCCACCCTTCGCCTTAGCCGGCGGATTGATCATGCCGGCGATGTGGCCGCTCGCCGCCAGGACGAAGCGGATCCTGCCGCTCGCCAGCTGCGTGATGCGCCATGCCGACCGCCACGGCACGATGTGGTCCTTCTCGGCGCCGACCGCATAGATGTCGTTCCTGATGCGGCTCAAGTCGATCGGAACGCCGAGCATCTTGATCTTGCCCGGCTTCACCAAGTTGTTCTCGAGATAGGTGTTGCGCAGATAGAAGCTGTGCGCGTCGCGCGCCATGCGCGTGCCGTCGCTGTTCCAGTACAGCAGATCGAAGGCCGGCGGCTTGTTCCCGAGCAGATAGTTGTTGACCACCGTGCTCCAGATCAGGTCGTTCGAGCGCAGCAGGTTGAACATGTTCGACATGTGGCTGCTGTCGAGGTAGCCGCGTTCGAGCATCTGCCGCTCCATGTACTCGATCTGCGGCTCGTCCATGAACATGGCGGTGTCGCCGACCTCGGCGAAGTCCTGCAGCGACACCATGAAGGTGACGGCGCCGAAGCGGTCGTCCTTCCGAGCGGCGAGGTAGGCGAGAGTCGTCGCGAGCAAGGTGCCGCCGATGCAGTAGCCGACCGGGTTGACCCGCTCGGAGCCGGTGATCTCGCGGATGGCGTTGCTTGCCGCGAGCGGCCCCTCGGTCATGTAGTCCTCGAAGGTGACGTCCTCCATCGACGCATCTGGGTTCTTCCAGCTGACCATGAAGACGGTAAAGCCCTGGTCGAGGAGGAACCCGACCATGCTGTTCTTCGGCTGCAGGTCGAGGATGTAGTACTTGTTGATCCAGGGCGGCATCACGAGCAGCGGCACCGCATGCGTCTTCTCGGTGCGCGGCGAGTACTGGATCAGCTCTAGGATACGGTTGCGGAACACGACCTTGCCGGGCGTCAGCGCCAGGTTCTTGCCGGGCGCGAAGGCCTGGGTGTCGGTCAGGCTGAGCCGCCCCTCGCGCATGTCGGCGAGCAGGTTGCGCATTCCGTCAGCGACGCTGCCGCCGCCGGTTTCCAGCGCGCGGCGCAAGGCCGCCGGATTGGTCGGCAGGAACAGCGTCGGGCTCATCGCGTCGACGAACTGGCGGATGTGGAAGAGCAGCCGCTGCCGCTCCGCCGGATCGACATCCTCCCGGTCCGCTTCCTTGAGGAGTTGCTCGGAGGCGGCGATATAGGTCTGCTTCAGCAGGCGGAAAAACGGATGGTTTTCCCATTCCGGCGCGTCGAAGCGCTTGTCGGTCTCGCCGCCGCCCCTTCCCGCGTGCTGCTGGTCGGCCGGCGACGCGCCCCAGAAGCGCGCGGTCGTGGACAGCCAGGCTTCCGCGGTCTCCTGCCACATCCTGATGCCGAAATTCGCGGCGGCAGCCGTCGCATGGAACGGATCGGTCATGGCGCGGGTGGAAAGGGCCGACAGCGCGCGCGTGATCTCGGTCCAGTCCACCGGCAGCAGCTTGTTTAACGGATTGACATCCCGGAGCTGGTCGGCGACCGCCGTCGGCAGCATGTCGAAGCCGCCGGCCGCCGCGGGCTCGTCGCGCCGCGGCTGCGGCATCGTCCGCGCGCCGCCCCTCCCTGCCTCCGGCGTCTGCGGGCTGTCGCCGCCGCCCCTGGCGGCGCGGTCCGACTCGCCGACGCGGCCGACCGAGAACACCTGATCGGCCGGCGCGGCCTCCGCCGCCATCCGCCGCCGGCGCGTCGCCGCGGCGCCGGCCTTCGTGCGCTTCGCCTCCCGCCGCCGCTTCGGCTCCGGCTGCTCCTCGATCCCACCCGGCAAGCCCGGCTTACCTCCTTCGTCCATGATGCTCCCTCCACTGTTGCGCGCAAGGGTGGGCCGTCCCCCGCGGACCCGTCAAGGGTAGCCGCCCTTCCCTTCCGCGCTCCATCCTGCCAACGCCGGCCGGCGCCCGCCGGCCCCGCCGGCGTGTCGATTAACCTATCGTTAACCATCGGCCGCGATAAGCGGTGGATCGCCGTTGCCGCACCCGCTGCGGCATGCGCCAACGCCCCGCCCGGACGCGCCCATGTCCCTCGTGCATTTCGTCGAGCGCCCGGCAATCCGGGCATGCTTCAACCGCGTCCATCTCCGTCCTGGCCTCGCCTGCGCCGAGGCCGATCTCGACGGCCGCCAGCCGGTCCGGCCGCTGTCTACGCGGTACACGCTGATCGGAACGGCGTTCGATTATCTCGCGCGCTTCAAGACCGCGCACGTGCTGGGGAGCCGGAACGGCGGCGCCGTCGACATCATCGACGGCGTCTGGATCGCCGAGCGGTCGGTCGAGGCGATGCGGAACCGCCCGGAGTTCGACGAGCACTACGAGACGTGCCGGCGCCGCCTCGACAATATCCGCCGCGCCGTCGGCGCCTATGCCGGCGGCGATGCGAGCCGGCTGCGCGAGGCGGCGGCCGGCGCGCAGTGGCTGGCCCATGTCGACGCGCTCCACAGGACCGGCGAGCTGCGCAACCCGGATGCGCGGCTCGACGTCCGCGTCCATGATGAGTTGCTGGCCCTCGCCGACGCGTTCGAGCCGGAGCGCCTGTTCGCGGGTGCCCGTCGCATCCTGCTCAACCCGACCTACGCGGAAGCGTCGCGCGTCGGCGGCGCCGATCCCGACCTCGTCGTCGACGACGGCATCGTCGACATCAAGACGACGACAAAGCTGCGCGTCGACCCCGCCCATCTGCGGCAGCTCGCGGGATACGCGGCGATGCAGCGGCTTGGCGGCATCCGCCTGCCCGACGGCGCGCTGCACGACGCCCCGGCCGCCTGGATCGGCATCTACTTCGCGCGGCACGGCCTGCTGCAATGCTGGAGGCTGGAGGACGTGCTGCCCGAACCTGCCTTCGACCAGTTCTACGCGGCGTTCCAAAGCGAGATGGACGCGCTCGCCCTGGCAAAGGCCGCTTGACGCCGACACCAGGGCCTTGCCCGTCACGGCGCGGCCGGCGTATGCCGGACGCAGCAAGACCGGACGGGAGGGAAGCAGGCCGTGCGCACGAACCGGGTCATCACCGTCGTCGGCTGCCACGCCGAAGGCGAGATCGGGGACGTGATCGTCGGCGGCGTCCTGCCGCCGCCGGGCGCCACGATGTACGAAAAGATGCGCGCAATGGAGCGCGACAACGACGATCTGCGCCGGCTCCTGCTGCTGGAGCCGCGCGGCAAGGTCTCGCGCAACGTCAACCTCGTCGTCCCGCCGACCCGGCCCGACTGCGACGCCGGCGTGATCATCATGGAGGCGACGGAGTACGTGCCGATGTCCGGTTCGAACGCGATGTGCACCGCGACGGTCCTGCTGGAAACCGGGATGGTGCCGATGCGCGAGCCGGAGACGGTACTGACGCTCGACACGCCGGGCGGCCCGGTGCGCGTCATTGCCGCCTGCCGCGACGGGCGCGTCGAGTCAGTCGAGCTGACCAACGTGCCGAGCTTCGCCGACCGGCTCGACGCGCCGCTGGAGGTCGAGGGCATCGGCACGATCCGGGTCGACGTCGCCTATGGCGGCATGTTCTATGCGATCGCCGACGCGGAGGCGCTGGGCTTTGGGGTGACGCCGGACGAGGCGCGCGACTTGGCCGCGACCGGCGAGAAGATCCGGCTCGCCGCCCGCGCGCAACTCCCCTGCGCGCATCCCGACAACCCCGGCATCTCCGGCGTCACGATCGTGCAGATCGCGCGGCCGTTCAACGGCCCCGGCGTCCCGACGCGTAACACCTGCATCATGGCGCCCGGCCGGTCCGACCGCAGCCCGACCGGGACCGGCACCTCGGCGCGGATGGCGGTGCTGCGCGCCCGCGGCCAGATGCGGCCCGGCGATACGCTGATCCATGAATCGATCATCGGCTCGCGCTTCATCGGCCGCATCCTGTCCGATACAACGGTCGGCGGAGGAAGCCGGCCGGCGGTCGTCAACAGCCTCAAGGGGCGCGCCTGGACGACCGGCCTGTTCCAGTACTTCGTCGATCCGGCCGACCCGTTCGCCAACGGCTATCTGGTGAGCGACACCTGGGGCGTCACCGGCACGGCTACGCAGTAGCCCTCATGGTGCGGCGCAGCAGGAATCTGCCGCCGCGACGCCGCTTTGCATCCGCGGCGCCCATCCCCATTATGAGGTAGACGACCGGCTTTGCCGCCGCCGCCGAGCGGGAGCGGCATGCCGGCGGCATTCCTTTTCGATCCCGCAGACGCGATGAGGTGACGATGTACCCGGAAATTTCGCTGTATATCGACGGGTCCTGGTGCCAGAGCACCGGCGGCCGGTCCCAGCCGGTGCTCAACCCGGCGACCGGCGAGGAGGTCGGCCGCGTCCCCTACGCCGAGCGCGGCGATCTCGACCGGGCGCTCGCCGCCGCGGAAAAGGGATGGCAGGCGTGGCGCCACGTCTCGGCCTTCGACCGCTACAAGCTGATGCGCAAGGCCGCCGACATCGTGCGCAGCCGCGCCGACCAGATCGCGACGATCATGACGGTCGAGCAGGGCAAGCCGATCATGGAGGCGCGGCTGGAGACGCTCGCCGCGGCCGACATCATCGACTGGCTCGCCGAGGAGGCCCGCCGGACCTACGGCCGCGTCGTCCCGGCGCGCGCCGAAGGCGTCTATCAGCTCGTCGTCAAGGAGCCGGTCGGTCCGGCCGCCGCCTTCACGCCGTGGAACTTCCCGATCAACCAGGCAGTCCGCAAGATCTCGGCGGCGATCGCCGCCGGCTGCTCGGTGATTCTGAAGGCCCCCGAGGAGACGCCGGGGAGCCCCGCCGAGCTGGTCCGCGCCTATGCCGACGCCGGCCTGCCGCCGGGCGTGCTGAACCTCGTGTTCGGCGTCCCATCGGAGATCTCGGAGTACCTGATCCCGCATCCGGTGATCCGCAAGATCTCGTTCACCGGCTCGACCCCGGTCGGCAAGCATCTCGCCGCGCTCGCCGGCCAGCACATGAAGCGCGTGACGATGGAACTCGGCGGACACGCGCCGGCGATCGTGTTCGAGGATGCCGACATCGACGTCGCAGCGAAGCTGCTCGCCGCGAACAAGTTCCGCAACGCCGGACAGGTCTGCGTCTCGCCGACGCGCTTCCTCGTCCATGAGCAGGTGTACGGGCCGTTCGTCGAGAAGTTCGTCGCCGCCACGAAGGCGGTGAAGGTCGGCAACGGCCTCGACAAGGAGACCCGGATGGGTCCGCTCGCGAACGCGCGGCGCGTCGACGCGATGGAAGGGTTCGTCGCGGACGCCGTCGCCAAGGGAGCCAAGGTGCAGACCGGCGGCAACCGGATCGGCAACAAGGGTTTCTTTTTCGAGCCGACTGTCATGACCGACGTGCCGCTCGACGCCCGCATCATGAACGAGGAGCCGTTCGGGCCGCTTGCGCCGATCGTGCCGTTCAGCAGCTTCGACGGGGTGGTCGAGGAGGCGAACCGCTTGCCATACGGGCTTGCCGCCTACGCCTACACGCGCTCGGCGAAAACCGCTGCGGCGATCGGCGCGGCGGTCGAGAGCGGCATGGTGTCGATCAACCATCACGGGCTCGCGCTGCCCGAGGTGCCGTTCGGCGGCGTCAAGGATTCCGGCTACGGGTCGGAGGGCGGCTCGGAGGCGATCGAGGCGTACCTCAACACGAAGTTCATCAGCCAGACCGGGCTCTGATACCGGTTCAGGTCTTACCGCAGAGGACGCGGAGGGACGCAGAGAAACGCGGAGGTTGGCTCATTGCGCGCCGCGGGCACGCATCGAATTCCTCTGCGAACCTCCGCGTCTTCTCCGCGCTCTCGGCGGTAAAAGCGTTCTTTTCCTTCTAGCCCCAACTCCTCGTATCAGGTTCCGTTGTTGCTGATACCGCCGCTTCCGGCTCGCTCGCTGCTTCCGTCACTGCACCGGGAACATCGGCAACGTGCGGCGTTGCCGCACGGCAGGGCACCATATACGGTGGCGTGACGGCGCCGGACCGCACGCTCCGGTTCCCGCACTCTCCACGGACGGCAAGAATGAAGAGCCCGCGCCTCGCTCAGGACATCATCGACGGCTACATGAACGTCTCGACGTCGAACGTCTCGGACGCGCTCGACCGGCTGGCGATCCGCGGCGCGCCCGCCGGATTGCTGCCGCTCTTCCCGGACTGCCGCAAGATCGTCGGCGCGGCGGCGACGATGCGGCTGGTGCCGAACGGCGACCCCGCCGCGTCGGCCGAGACGACGCCGGTGATCGGCACCCTGCGCGCGATCATGGAGGCGCATCCGGGCGACGTGCTGGTGATCGACTTCGGCGGCCAGCGCGAGATCAACAGCTTCGGCGGCGTGGCCGGCGCGACGACTCAGCATTTCGGCCTCGCCGGGGTCGTCACGGACGGCGTGTCGCGCGACATCGACGAATTCAAGGCGCTCGGCCTGCCGGTCTACGGCAAGGGCTTTATCCAGACCTCGATCCGCGGCCGTTGCGCCTTTGCCGGGTACGGCATTCCGGTGCATCTCTCGGGCATTCCCGTCCGTCCCGGCGATCTCGTGATGGCGGACGAGAACGGCACGGTCGTCGTCCCGCAGGAGCGCGTGGGCGAAGTGCTCGACGTCGCGGCGGCATGCAAGGCGACCGAGGACGGCGTGATCGCCGCGATCCGCGCCGGGGCCGACCCGATCGAGGCGCACGAGCGGGTACGCTACGACGCGATGCTGAAGCCGCAGCGATGACGGCGCCGCCCACACCGGCGACCGGCGAGGAGGCTGCGGCGCTGCGGGCGAGGCTCGCCCGCGTCGGGACCTGCGCCGCGATCGACATCCTGCGCAAGCACGGCGGAGCGGAGCGTATCCCGGTGGAGCGCCTCGTGATCCGGGATGTCCGGCCGCTGCTGCCGCTCGGCGGCCGCGGTGCGCCGTCGGTTGCCGGGCCGGCCCGCACGCTGCGCTTCCTGCCGGCGCGCGACGATGTCGCGGCCTCGCCGAACGGGCGGGTCAATTTCGACCTGATCGACGGCGTCCGGCCGGGCGAGGTGCTCGTGTTCGATACCGCGCGCGGCCTCGGCGGGTCGGTGCTCGGCGACATGCTCGCCCTCCGGGCCGCCCGCAACGGCGCGGCCGGCGTCGTCACCGACGGCGTCATGCGCGACCTCGCGGGGCTCGCTTCGGTCGGGCTGCCGGTCTTCGCCTCCGGGGTCCGGCCGTACCCGTTCATCGGCACGCTGATCCCGTGGGAGGCCGACGTGCCGATCCAATGCGGCGGCGCGCTCGTGCTGCCGGGCGACTGGATCCTCGCCGATGCCGACGCCGTCCTCGTCCTGCCGCGGACCCTCGCCGGGCTCGTGGCGGACGGCGCGGATGCGCTGGCGAGCGAGGAGGCGTTCTGCCGGGCGCTGCTCGAACGCGGCCATCCGTTGCGGGAGGCGTACCCGATGCCGCCGGGTCTGCGCCCGCATTACGAACGCTATCTGCGCGACGGCGTGCTGCCGGGCCCCGACGAGGTTTCGCGGGCTGCGGCTACTGGCATGGGGCCGACACGCGAGGTATCTTAAGAGGCTGTCTCAGCACGCCTTTGGCTTCCCGGCACTGTCGCGCCGGTGCCGCGACATCCGCGATGCGGCGCAAAGCCGATTGCAATGAATGCCAGTTTGGTATACCAAACTGGGATAATGAACGTTCGGGCATGTGCGGCATTGCTCGCCAACAATAGAGGCGGCACGCACGCACCACTCGGGAGGAACGATTCGTGTCGCAAATGCGGCTCGCCTACGAGAATCTGCGGGATCTCATCCTGACGCTGGAGCTGGCTCCCGGCGAGAGATTGAGCGAACGCTGGCTCGAGACGCGCTTCGAAGGATCGCGCACGCCGATCAGGGCGGCGCTTGTCAGGCTTGAGACCGAAGGGCTGATACAGCGCGAAGGCCGCGGCTATATCGTCGCGCCGATCCAGCTCGGCGAGATCGAGCATGTCTTCGCCTTCCGCGAGACGGTGGAGATCGGGGCGGCCCGCCTCGCCTGCGAGAGCGCGACGCCGGCCGATATCGACGTCATCGATGAAATGCTCGACTCCTGCCGTTCCGACACGCCGCGCGAGGAATGGCACCGCGTCGGCAACGAATTCCACGTCGAGCTTGCCCGCCTCTCCGGGAACCCGTTCTTCGCGCGGTCGCTCGACGACATCATGACGCGACTGTCGCGGGCGCGCTGGCTGGAGATCTGGAACGAGGCTGCGCGCGACCGCGCCTGGGGCGAGCACCGGCGGATTCTCGAGCTGATGCGCGCGCGCAAGCCCGATCGGGCGGCGGCGGCGATATCCGCGCACATCCGCGGCTCCTGCGACCGGCTGCTGACCTCGGTGTCGGAAAACCGGCGCGGCCTGCGGGCGCGCGGCTTCTCGGTGGTCAACTGATGGCCGGGGATACTCGAAGCAAGACCGGACCCGGACCGGGCACGGCGGCAACGGCGCCCGGTCCGCTCGCCGGCGTGCGCGTGATCGAAATGGGGTCGTTCATCGCCGGCCCTTACAGTGCCCAGCTGCTGGCCGACCTCGGCGCCGACCTGATCAAGGTCGAAGCGCCGGGCAGCGGCGATCCGATGCGCGTCTGGGGCGCCCAGGCCGCCAACGGCGCATCGCTCTGGTGGCCGGTGATCGGCCGCAACAAGCGCTCGATCACGCTCGACCTGCGCCGTCCGGAGGGTCAGGCGCTGGCGCGGCGGCTCGTGCTCGATGCCGACGTGCTGATCGAGAATTTCCGGCCCGGGACGCTGGAGGGGTGGAACCTCGACCCGGAGGACCTGCGGCGCGAGCGGCCCGGCCTCATCGTCGGCCGCGTCTCCGGGTTCGGACAGACCGGACCGTACCGCGAGCGCGCCGGCTTCGCCGCCGTCTCCGAGGCGATGGCCGGACTGCGCAACCTCACCGGCTACCCCGACCGGCCGCCGACCCGCGTCGGCCTGTCGATCGGCGACACGCTGGCCGGGATGTTCTGCGTCATCGGCGTCATCAGCGCGCTCTATGCCCGCGACCGCGGCACGGGCGGCGGCACCGGAGCCGGTCAGACGGTCGACGTCGCGATCACCGACAGCGTGCTCGCCGTGCTGGAGAGCGTCATCAGCGAGTTCAGCAGCATCGGCCGCATCCGCGAGCGTACCGGCACCGCGCTCCCCGGCATTGCCCCGTCTAACCTCTACCCGACGCAGGACGGGTCCTGGGTGGTGATCGGCGCCAATGGCGACGGCCTGTTCCGGCGGCTTGCCGCGGTGATGGGCAAGCCGGAACTTGCCGACGACGAGCGCTATGCGACGCACCGGGCGCGCGGACGGAATCAGCAGGAGGTCGACGATCTCGTCGCCGACTGGACCCGGACACTGCCGCGCGATGCGATCCTCAGTCGCCTCGACGAAGCAAAGATCCCCGCCGGACCGGTCAGCACCGCGGCGGACATCGTCGCCAACCCGCATTTCCGCGCCCGCGGGAGCGTCGTCGACGTCGATGCGGGCGAACTCGGGACGCTCGCGATGCAGGGCGTGGTGCCCCGCCTGTCGGACACGCCCGGCGAGATCCGCTGGACCGGGCCGGCGCTCGGCGCGCACAACGCCGAGATCTACGGCGGGTTGCTGGGTCTCGATGACGCGGAGATTTCCCGTTTGCAAGCCGAAGGAATTATCTGATGGCGAAGCCGCAGCTGGTGGTTTCCGTCGAGAACGGGCCGCGCGCCGCTGAGGCGGTGCATGCCTTGGCGCTCGAGGATGTGACGATCTCATTCGGTTCCGCGCAGTCCCGAGGCGGCGCGGTCTACACGGCGATCCGCGACGCGACGCTGCGGGTCAAGGACGGAGAGTTCGTCTCGATCGTCGGCCCGACCGGCTGCGGGAAATCGACGCTCCTCAACGTCGCGGCCGGGCTGCTGCTGCCGTCGAAGGGCCGGGTCAGCGTCTTCGGACAGAAGCTTCAAGGACTCAACCGGCAGGCCGCCTACCTCTTCCAGACGGAAGCGCTGATGCCCTGGAAGAACGCTCTCGACAACGTCGCGATCGGCCTCGAGGTCCGCGGCGTGCCGCGCCGCGAAGCGGTCGGACGCGCTCAGGAATGGCTGGTGCGGGTCGGGCTGGCGCGCTTCGGCGACCGCTACCCGCACCAGATGTCCGGCGGCATGCGGAAGCGCGTGGCGCTCGCGCAGACGCTGATCCTCGACCCGAAGATCATGTTCATGGACGAGCCGTTCAGCGCGCTCGACGTGCAGACCCGGCAGCTCATGGAGAACGAGCTGCTCGACCTCTGGGCGGCCGACCGCAAGTCGGTCCTGTTCGTGACGCACGACCTGGAGGAAGCGATCTCGATGTCCGACCGCGTCGTCCTGCTGTCGGCGGGACCGGGCGCACGGATCATCGGCGAGTACGCGGTCGACCTGCCGCGCCCGCGGGACGTTTCCGAGATCCGCATGACGCCGGGCTTCCTCGATCTTCACAAGCGCATCTGGGCCGACCTCAAGGAGGAGGTCCTGAAGGGCTATGCGCAGCAGCAGAGCCGGAGGGATTGAGAAAGATGGCCGTTACCGGAAACTCCCTTGCGATGCGGCTCCACTCCGACCGCCGGGCGCTGCTCGCTCTGCAGCTCATCGTGCTGGTCGCGTTCTTCGCGCTCTGGTACGTGCTCACGGCGACCAAGATCCTCGATCCATTCTTCTTCGGATCGCCGGTCGAAGTCGTGCGGCGCACCATCGACGATTTCGTATCCGGCGCGATCTACCGCCATCTGTGGATCACGCTGCTGGAGACGATGCTCGCCTTCTCGATCGGCACGGTCAGCGGGATCATCTTCGGGTTCTGGTTCGCCCGCGCGCCGCTCGTCTCGGCAGTGTTCGATCCGTACATCAAGGCGGCGAACGCCATCCCCCGCGTCGTGCTGGCGCCGATCTTCGCGCTGTGGCTGGGACTCGGGATCTGGTCGAAGGTCGCGCTCGGCGTCACGCTCGTGTTCTTCATCGTGTTCTTCAACGTCTACCAGGGCGTCAAGGAGGTCAGCCCGGTCGTGCTGGCCAACGCCCGCATGCTCGGGATGAACGGACGGCAATTGCTGCGGCACGTCTACCTCCCGTCGGCGCTCTCGTGGGTGTTCTCCAGCCTGCATACGGCGGTCGGCTTCGCCCTGGTCGGCGCGGTGGTCGGCGAATATCTCGGCGCCTCCGCCGGGCTCGGCTACCGCATCGCGCAGGCAGAGGGCGTGTTCGATACCAACGGCGTGTTCTCCGGCATGCTGATCCTCACCGCCTTCGTGATCCTGCTCGACGCGCTGGTCAGCGCAATCGAGAAGAAGCTGCTGGTATGGCGGCCGACCACCGCATCGACCACCGTCGCCGCCGCGGCGGGCGCCCAGGGCTGAACGCGCAAGTCCGCCCGCCCCTGCCCTTCCTTCCGCTGCCCCCCGACAGTCGAGCGGCAGCGGCGGGACGGAGCGGCGCCGGGCGGATGCCATGCGGCGCGGACTACGTCAAGCAATCAACAAACGCTTCAGGGAGAAACGCATGCAGAGGACAGGCTTGACTGCGGCGACCGCTTGCGCGCTCGCGCTGGCGGCGGCGGTTCCCACGGCGACCGCCGCCGAAGATCTCGCTGTCCGCGACGTCGGCAGCTTCTATGTCGGCGGGCGCGAGGTCGTGCTGTCCGGGCTGCCGTCGCGGGAGATCAGCTTCACCGCCGGCATGACGCCGCTGAAGGTCGACCCGAACGGCGAGTTCGAGGTCGAGCAGATGTACGTCCAGTACGTGAAGCTCGCCAAGCCGAAGGCGAAATACCCGCTGCTGCTGTGGCATGGCGGCGGGCTCACCGGCGTCACGTGGGAGACCAAGCCGGACGGGCAGCCGGGCTGGCAGAGCTATTTCCTCCACGCGGGGCACGACGTCTATGTCTCGGATGCGGTGGAGCGCGGCCGCGCCTCCTGGGCGCGCTATCCCGAGATCTTCAAGACCGAGCCTTTCTTCCGGCCGAAGAAGGAGGCATGGGAGCTGTTCCGCATCGGTCCGGCCGACTCTTACCGCCCGAACGCGGCCGAGCGCGTCTCTTTCCCCGGCACGCAGTTCCCGGTGGCCGCGTTCGACGAGTTCGCGAAGCAGTCGGTGCCGCGCTGGGCGACCAACGACGAGGCGACGCAGAAGGCGTACGACGCTTACGTGCAGAAAGTCTGCCCGTGCGTGATCATCGTGCACAGCCAGGGCGGCAATTTCGCCTTCAACGCGGCGCTGCACGCGCCCGACAAGGTCAAGGCGGTGGTGGCGATCGAGCCGTCGGGGGCTCCCGACCCGGCCAAGGTCGACGTCGCGTCGATGAAGGGCGTCCCCCACCTCTTCGTCTGGGGCGACCATCTCGCCGACTCGGCGCCGTGGCAGAAATTCATCGGTCCGCCGACGAAGTACCGCGACGCGATCGTCGCGGCCGGCGGCACGGCCGACTGGATCGACCTGCCGAAGCAGGGCATCGCCGGCAACACGCACATGATGATGATGGACAGGAATTCCGACCAGATCGCGGCGCTGGTCCAGGAATGGTTCGTGAAGCAGGGGCTCGCGACGCCATGAGCTCGGAGCCTGCTCCGGCAGACTCTCAGAACGCAAACAAGCTCAAGGGAGAGAACGATGAGGAAGACCATTGGAAAGATCGCGGCGGCGGCGGCCGTCGTGGGACTTGCGTTCGGGATGGCTGCGCAACCGGCGGCGGCGCAGAACGCGAAGCCGGAAAAGCCGTCGCTCAAGATGTCGGTCGGCGGCAAGTCGCTGCTCGTCTATCTGCCGCTGACGATCGCGGAGCGGCTGGGCTACTTCAAGGATGAGGGTCTCGACATCGAGATCAGCGATTTCCAGGGCGGCGCCAAGAGCCTGCAAGCCCTGATCGGCGGCAGCGTCGACGTGACGACCGGCTTCTACGAACACACGATCCAGATGCAGGCAAAGCACCAGCCGCTCGTCGCGGTCGTGGAAATCGGCATCTCTCCCGCCATCGTTCTCGCCGTCACCAAGGCGAAGGCCGCGTCCTACAAGGGGCCGCAGGACCTCAAGGGAATGAAGATCGGCGTCACGGCGCCCGGCTCGGCGACGAACTTCATGGTCAACTACATCCTCCAGCAGAACGGCATGAAGCCGGAGGACGTGTCCTTCATCGGCGTCGGCGGCGGCGCCAGCGCGGTCGCCGCCGTGAAGCACGGCGACATCGATGCGATCTCGAACATCGATCCGGTGATCAGCCAGCTGGAAAGCACGGGAGACATCAAGGTCGTCGCCGATACGCGGACTCCCGAAGGGACCAAGGCGATCTATGGCGGGCCGTATCCGGCGGCCGTGCTCTACATGCCGCCGGAGTTCGCGAAGCAGAACCCGAACACGACGCAGGCGCTGGTCAACGCCTACGTCCGGACGCTGAAGTGGATCCAGCAGAACCCGGCGGAGAAGATCGCCGACGCGATGCCGCCGGAGTACGCGCTCGGCAACAAGGAACTCTACGTCGAGGCGATCCGCCACTCGATCCCGACCTTTTCCAAGGACGGCCGGCTCACCAAGAGCAGCGGCGAGAACGCGTATAGGGTGCTCTCCGCCTTCGATCCGTCCGTCGCAGCTGCGAAGATCGACATCGACGCAACGATGGACGAGCGGTTCGTCGACAAGGCGCTCGCCACGATCAAGTGATCCCGACCGGGAGGGGCTGACCGCGACCGGCGGTCGGCCCCGGGTCCATACAGCCGGCACTGTTATGCCGGCCGCACTGAAACATTTTTTGCCGAGCGTTATTCGAATACTACTCACGATATTTTTGCGATCGCCGGCTTAAGACGCATCGATTTGCTCTGCGAGTCGTATGTCTTATGACCGAAGCGGCCTGGCAACTCCTCGCAGAAGTTGAGATTTTCTCATGCTCGCATGGAGATAATCCCGTTTGCGTCGGACAAGGGGCAAGGGTTCTCTATAAGGCAAACTGCCCGACTTCCGGCCCGTCGCCGACGCGTTCTGGCGGTCGCCCACCGATATCGTGAGGTCATAATGCAGGTTGAAAAAAGCGCCGGACCGCTTGCCGGGCTACGCGTCATCGAGATGGGGTCGTTCATTGCCGGCCCGTTCTGCGCCCAGATCCTCGCGGACATGGGCGCGGAGGTCATCAAGATCGAAACGCCCGGCAGCGGCGATCCGATGCGGCAGTGGGGCGTCAACCTGAAGGACGGCAAGTCCGTCTGGTGGCCGGTCATCGGGCGCAACAAGAAGAGCGTCACGCTCGACCTGCACACGAGCGACGGGCAGGACATCGCGCGCCGGCTGATCATGGCGGCGGACATCCTGGTCGAGAATTTCCGGCCGGGCACGCTGGAGCAGTGGAACCTGGGCCCGGAGGAGCTGCGCCGCGAGCATCCCGCGCTGATCGTGGCGCGCGTCTCCGGCTTCGGCCAGACCGGCCCCTATCGCGAGCGGGCCGGGTTCGGCTCGGTCGCCGAGGCGATGGGCGGGCTGCGTACCCTCGCCGGCTTCCCCGACCGCATGCCGCCGCGGGTCGGCATTTCGATCGGCGACTCCCTCGCCGGGCTGTTCGCGGCGCTCGGGGTCATGGCCTCGCTGCACGCCCGGTCGGCGTCCGGCACGACCGGCGGTCGCGGTCAGGTCGTCGACGTCGCGATCACCGAGTCGGTGATGGCGGTGCTGGAGAGCGTCATCAGCGAATACAGCGCGACCGGCATCAAGCGGTCGCGGACCGGATCGATCCTTCCGGGGATTGCGCCGTCGAACCTGTATCCGACGAAGGACGGCGACTGGGTCGTGATCGCGGCGAACGCGGACGGCGTGTTCCGACGCCTCGCCGCCGCGATGGAGCGCCCGGATCTCGCCGCCGATCCGCGCTATGCGACGCACCGCTCCCGCGGCGTCAGCCAGCTGGAGCTGGACGAGATCATCGCCGAGTGGTCGGCCGCGCTGCCGGCGGCGACGGTCGTCGAGCGGCTCACGGCGGCCGGCGTTCCCGCCGGTCCGGTCTACGACGCGGCGGGCGTCGCGCAGGATCCGCATTTCCGCGACCGCGGCGCGGTGATCGACGTCGAGACCGAGGATTTCGGCGTCCTGACGATGCAGGGCGTGGTCCCGCACTTCTCGGACACGCCGGGCTCCGTCCGCTGGCCGGGCGCCAGCCTGGGCCAGCACAACGAGGAGGTCTACGGCGAGCTGCTGGGCTTCTCGGCATCCGACATCGCCCGGCTCCGCGAACGCGGCGTGATGTAGCGCGTTCCGCCGAGCACGACGACATGCCGCAACCGATTGCGTGGAGGAGACGATGACCGCCGGACCGTTCGGGAACCTGCCGCGGCGGGTCCGCATCAGGGACATGACGCTACGCGACGGGCTGCAAAGCCTGCCGCAGGTGCTGCCGCTCGCGGTGAAGCTGGAATTGTACGAGGCGCTGGCGAAGGCGAACGTCACCGACTTCCAGGTCACCTCGTTCATGAACCCGGCGCGCGTGCCGCAGCTCGCGGATGCGGAGGCGCTCTGGCAGGCGCTGGAGGGCCGGCCGGGGCACCGCGACGTGCTGATCGCCAACCCGCGCGGTCTCGACCGGGCCATCGCGGCGAACGCTCGCGAGGTCGAGACCGTGATATCCGCCAGCGCGGCCTATAACCTCAAGAACACGCACCGGTCGCGCGAGGACTCGATGGCCGAGATCGTGGCCATGACCAAGGTCGCGCACGATGCCGGGGTGCAGTTCAGCGCCTCCGTGGCCAACTGCTTCCACTGCTTCTTCGAAGGCCGGATCGATTCCGGCCTCGCCCTCGACATGATCGGGCGCCTGACCGAACTCGGCATGACGGAGATCGGACTCGCCGACACCACCGGCTATGCGACCCCGGACACGGTCTACGACCTGTTCGCACGCGCCAAGGCGGCATACCCGACGGTCGCCTTCGGCGCCCACCTCCACGATACGCAGGGGCGCGGGCTGGCGAACGCAGTGGCCGCGCTCCAGGCCGGCATCGACTGGTTCGACGCGGCGCTGGCCGGGCTCGGCGGCTCGCCGTTCACGCCGGGCGTCGGCGGCAATCTCTCGCTCGAGATGCTGGTCGACACGCTCGGCGAAATGGGCATTGCGACCGGCATCGATCCGGGCCTCGCGATCGAGGCGGGCAAGGCGGCGGCGCGGCTCGTCGGCAGCGGCGGGACGACGCCCGCCGCTGCCTGACCGCATTGGCGTGGGGGTCAGCATGCCGGCGCAGGCGACTGCGTCTCGGGGACGAGCCAGGCCGCCTGAAACCGCTGCAGGCGCGGGATGAACCAGCGCATCGCGAAGGTCAGGAGCATGCTGACCGTGAGGACGCGGGCGGGCGGGCCGGCCTCGAACTGCGCCATCGTCCGCGCGATCCGCTCGAAGCCCTCGCTCAGGTCCGGCAACAGCAGCCGGCCCTCGTCGCTCAACACGATGCCGCGCCCGGTGCGGCGGAACAGCGAGGCCCCGAGCACATCCTCCAGTTGCCGGACCTGGTGGCTGACGGCCGATAGCGTGACGCCGATCTCGTCGGCGGCGAGAGCGAAGCTCATGTGGCGTCCGGCGGCCTCGAAGGCGCGGAGGGAATTCAGCGGCGGCAGGCGTCGGCGCACGGTTCAGGACATGAGCGGTTTTCAACTTGCTGCGGCTGCCGCCGCGATAGGCCGCGCATGCGGAAAGGCGGAAACCTAGTCTATCGTACGATAGATCGGAGAGCGGTCCCACCACTCATAATGGCAGCGACGCCTGGACGCGCCGCATGCCGCCGGAGGACGAGGGGCGTGATGCGATCGTCGCCGGTCAGGAAAGTAACGAGGGACGGGCCGCCGCCCCCTGCCCTTGTCGCCCCAGCGGAATGATGGCGTCGCCGGGGATCGACAGCAGCACCGGCTGACCGGCGTGGAAGGTTTCGCTGCGCACCTGCACCGTGCGCAGCTCGACACCTTCGACATCGACCACAATCTCCTGCGTGCGTCCGAGGAAATAGGCGGCGCGCACCGTCCCCTCGAAGAGGTTCTCGGCGCGGTCGCCCTGCCCCGGCGCGAGAATGCGGATCACCTCGGGATGGACGGCCAGCGTAGCCGCCTCGCCCTCGGCCGCGCCTGCCCATGCCCGCACGGCGAGCGTCAGCCCTCCGACGCGGACCCGGCACCGCGCCGGTGCTGCTGCGGCGGCATCGGCCGCACTGTCCGTCGCCGCGGCGGCGACGATGCTCCCCTGCAATAGATTGGCGGCGCCGACGAACTGCGCGACGAACTCCGTCCTGGGGCTGCGATAGATCTCCTCCGGGGCGCCGATCTGTTCGATCCGCCCCTGCCGCATCACGACGACGCGATCCGACAGGGACATGGCTTCGACCTGATCGTGCGTGACGAGCACGAAGGTGGCGCCGATCAGCTTGTGGAGCCGGCCGATCTCGCGTCGCAGGTCCTCGCGAAGCGCGACGTCGAGGTTGCTCAGCGGCTCGTCGAGCAGCACCAAGCGCGGCCGGTATACGAGGGCGCGGGCGAGCGCGACGCGCTGGAGCTGCCCGCCGGAGAGCTGATGCGGGTCGCGGTCGGCGAAGCCGTCGAGGCGGCAGAGCTGGAGCGTCTCGTCGACACGGCGGCGGATCTCCGCTCCCGGCACCTTGCGCACCCGGAGCGGCAGCTCGATGTTCTTGCGGACCGACATATGCGGCCACACGGCATAGCTCTGGAACACCATGCCGATGTCGCGCTTCTCCGGCGCGACGTGGGCGGAGGCCGCGGACAGCACGCTGCCGTCGAGCCGGATCTCCCCGGCGTCCGGCCGCACGAAGCCGGCGATCGCCCGCAGCGTCGTCGTCTTGCCGCAGCCGGAAGGGCCGAGCAGCGTGATGAACTCCCCGCGCCCGATCGCGAGACTGCAATCGGTCAGCGCGACGACGCCGTCGTACTCCTTGCGGAGGCCGTCGAGTTCGAGGAAAGAGGCCTGCTGCGTCGCCATCGCTATACCTTGATGCCCGTCAGGGAGACTTTGAGAAGCCGGCCCGCCACGGCGAGCCCGCCGAACGTGAGGACGAGGAGCAGGATCGCGGCCGCGGCCGTCTTCTCGTAGCTGCCGCCCTCGAAGTAGGTGAAGACGCGGACGGCGAGCGTCTGCGTCTCCGCGCTGTAGACCATCGCGGTCAAGGAGAACTCCTTCACCACGAATAGGAAGACCAGGACGAAGGTGGTCAGCAGCCCGTTCTTCATCAGCGGCATCAGGACGTACCGCCATGCCTGGAGCTGCGAGCAGCCGACGATGTGCGCGGCCTCGGCGAGGCTCGTATCGATCTGCCCCCGTGCGGCCTCGCAGGTCTTCAGCGCGTAGGGAAGCATCACCAGCACGTAGCCGAAGGCGAGGATCCAGAGCGTACCGCCGAGGTGGAACGGGCTACCGTACCACGCCAGGATGACCAGCACGCCGGCAACGACGTGCGGCAGCCCGAGCGGGAACTCCGAGAGCTGCCGCAGGAACCGCTTGCCCAGCGTTTGCGGCCCGGACAGCACGATCGCGAGAACGCCGCCGAGCAGCGCCATCACGGCGCCGATCCCGACGGACAGAAGCGCGCTGTTCCAGACGGCCAGCCGGGTCTCCTGGTCGCTGAAGAGATAGGCGAAGTTGGCGAGCGTGAAGTTGTCCGGATCGAGGCCGCGCCACCACTGGTCCATCAGCGCCGCCGCGAGCAGCGTCAGCACCGGAAGGCCGAGCGACAGCATCACCGGGATCAGCGCGAGCAGCATCATCGGGAAGCGCCAGCGGCCGAGATCGATGATCTCGCTGCGTGCGCCCTTACCGGAAAGCACTGCGAACCTCGCCGACCCGGCGCCGCCGAGCAGGCGGGCCTGGAGCCAGAGCAGCAGCACGGTGATCGCCACCAGCGGAAGGCTGAGCGCGACCGCCGCCGGCAGGTTGGGGTTCATGACGATGGTCGCGTACATCTCGGTCGTCATGAAGCGGAGCCCGACCGGTGACCCGAGCACCAGCGGCCCGGCCAGCATCGTCAGCGACTCCGCGACCGAGAACGCGACGCCGGCCATCACCGACGGCAGGATCGCGCCGAGCGTGATCCGGAAGAACACGGCGACCGGCGACAGGCCGCAGATGCGTCCCGCCTCCTCCAGTTCGGGGTTGATCTTGCTGAGGCCCGACAGCGTCGTGAAGAAGATCAGCGGATAGCTGTGGAGGACCGCGATGAAGACCACGCCCGAGAACGAATAGATGTCGTACAGCGGCGCGCCCAGCACGCCGTAGAACAGGACGTTGACCAGCCCGGAATTGCGCCCGAACAGAAAGACGTAGGCGATCGAGGTCAGCAGGTTCGGGATCACGAACGATACCGAGACGAGCAGCCCGATCGCATTGCGGCCCGGCAGGTTGGTCCGGGCGCACAGGCAGGCGAGCGGCACGCCGAGCACCGCCGCCGGCACGATCGACAGCGCCGCGGCGAGCAGAGAGTTGAGCAGCGGCTCGACGTTCTGCGCGCTCAGCAGCCGCGCGAATGCGGCGGGCTCGAAGATCCCGAGCCCGGCCGCAACCGGATAGCCGACGAAGCCGACGACGAGAGCGCCGATGACCAGGAGCGCCGGATTGGACGGTGCGAGGACCGGCCGCCAGCGCCGTGCGGCGACGAGAGGCGGCCGGGCCGGGTTGTCGGTGACGGCCATCGCGTTACTTCCGCGCGGCCTGGGCGATCGCATTGAATTTGTCGAGCAGCTCCTGTCTCGGCAGGGGAGACGGCACCTCCTTGTAGGCGACCTTCAGCTCGCTGGCCGGCGGGAACCCGGACGGCCCCGCGACGTCGCCGCGGGTGGAGAACCAGCCGTACTTGCGATACAGCTCGCCTGCATCCTTCGAGAGCAGGAAGTCGACGAGCAGCTCGGCGCCCTCGGGGTTCGGCGCCTCGGTGATGATGCTCGCGGTCAGCGGCGAGATGAACAGCACGCCGTCGCTGGCGATCGCCACCGGCGCGTGCTTCTGCATGATCTCGGACGTATACGATGTCACCGCGGTCGCGACCGGACGCTCGCCGTTGGCGACCGCCTGATCGATGCCGGGCGCGATCGCGATCACCAGCGGGTCGTTGCGCATCAGCTTCTCGACCCACTCCCACCCGTTCTCATGGACCATCGCCTTGAGGAAGAGGAGCCCGGCGGCGCTTCGCGAAGGATCGGAGATCGCGACCTTCGACTTCCACTTCGGGTCGGCAAGCTCGCTCCAGCTCTTCGGCGCGGCGTCCTTCTGCACCAGCCGCGAGTTGTACTCGATCGCGAGACCCCAGAAGGTGATGCCGTACCATTTCCCGTCCGGGTCCTTGTAGGCGGGGTCGACGGCGGAGAGATCGGCCGGCTTGTAGCCGCGCAGCACGTTGTCCTTGATCAGGTCGCCGACGAGATCGGTATCGCCCAGGGTCACGACGTCGACCGCAAACGACTTCGTCTTGCGTTCCGTCGTCAGCCGGCTGAAGACCTGTCCGGTGCCGCCGTAATACGAGTTGACCTCGATCCCCGTGCGCTTGGTGAATTCATCGATCAGGCCCTTGCGCAGCTCGTCGGGCGACACCGAGGTGTACCACGTCACCTTGCCCTTCGCCCGCGCCGCCTCGATCCGCGGATCGGCGGCGGTCTGCGCACCTGCCGCTTGCGGAAGGATCAGGACCGCGGCGAGCGCCGCAACGGAGGCCAATACCGAAAGTCGACGTCCCAGGCGCGTTCTTTTTCCCTGCATGATCTTTCCTCCTGACGACGCGCCGTGGCGCGCGGGGGATTTTGGTATACCCGAACTGTGTACCAAAATCGGCATGACCTCAAAAGCCTGTTGTCGCGTGCACGGCGCCGTGGCCGGCCTCCCTCTCTCGTGTACCCGGCCGCGCACTGAGCGCGGGATCCCCCGGCGCAGCTTCGGCCGATTCCGGCGCCGCCGGTCATCCCTCCGCAGGCTGCGCCACGCTCGACGACGCCGTACTGAACAGCACGCCGATCACCAGGACATAGATGACGCACAGGATCAGCATGGTCGCTTGGAACCCGTGTTCGGCCAGCAGGTAGCCGCCGATGAACAGCAGGATTCCGTTGTAGACGCCGAAATTCCGTTCCATCGTCCCGAGCAGCCGCGGCCGCTGCTCGGGCGGGAGCGCGGCGAGGTTGATGTTCCCCATCGTCACCGGCCGCACGCCGCCCGATCCGAGGCCAAGGAGCCCGATGGCGACGAGGCCGACTAGGAAATAGTCGATCCCGTGCAGCGAGAACCATTCGCTGAAGCCGAACAGGAGCATCGAGCCGACCATGCTGACGAGCGTGCCGGCGAGCAGCGCGGAAAGTCCGAAGCGCTTCAGGAAGGCGTTGCTGTAAAGCGCGGTGATGAACCCGGCCATCGTGAAGAGGCCGAGCACGGACCCGAACAGATACGGGTCGACCTGAAGCTCGATGAAATAGAACGGCAGGATGCCGATGAAGGGCGCCAGCGTGAAGGCGCGGGACAGCGAGTAGAAATTCATCCAGAAAGTCTGGCTCGCGTCGAGCTGGAGCTTCGGCTTCCCGCCGCCGGCCGCGCCCGGCGCGGCCGCTTTCTTCTGAGGAGCCGGCTTCTTCTCCTCATGCACCATGAAGACCAGCAGCGACGAGGTCAGGCTGACGCACATCGACGCGTAGAAGGGCCAGTGCACGTGGTAATCGTAGAGGATGCTGCCGAGGCTGCCCGCGACCAGCGTCGCGATGAACATCATGCTCTGCGACTTGGTCTGCACGCGCGTGAACAACTCGTTGCCGCCGCTCGCCGTGATGTTGCGCAGCACGCCCGCATCCATCGAGATCGCGAGGCTGAAGCCGCAGCCGCCGATGATCTGCGCGATCAGCACTTCCCAGAAATCGACGCCGCCGAGACTGGTGCCGTGGATCAGCACTGCAAGCCCCACGACCTTCAGCATCTCGCCCGACGCGACCAGATCCTTCTGGCGCATGTAGGGCATCAGCGTGCTGCCGAGATTGGCCGTCACCGTCGTGATCAGCCCATAGACCGCGAGCAGGACGATGACGTTGTAGAGCCCCATTTCCACGTTGTAGAGGTGCAGAAACAGCACCGGCAGATGGAAGTAGAGCCGCGAGATGACGCGGTAGCAGTAGAAAAGCCTGACGTCGCGCGACACGGCCGTCAGCCTCCCGCGCAAAGAAGAGGACGCGCGGAGGCCGCCGGCACGCAACGGCAGGATCGACGCCGCCGCAGAAGCGCCGGCATAGCCACCTGTCCGTATGCATCGCGGGAGTTCATCACCGCCAACTTCTCCCGGTCCGAAGACCGCATTGATGGCAACCGGCGCTGCGCGCGCTACTACGGATGGCGAGCGCACGCTATGGGCCGCCTTTATTCCGGGACGACCTCGACGCTGGTCCCGGCGAAGCAGAAGCGCTCGGGAACGAGGTCATTCCCCCAATCGACCTTGATGCGCGCTGTAATGACCCGCACCGGCAATTGCCGGCGCGCGATCTCAGGCGGCGGGTCGACGACGTACTGCCCGACAGTGACCCGTCCCGCGCCGGCACGCATCGTCTCGATCGTGCCGTGCCACGCCTTGTCGCCGTACAGCATCCGCACCTTCACCCCGTGCCCGACTGCCAGCCGCCGCGTGTCCGCCTCGTCGAAGAACGCCTCGACCCACACGTTCTGGCAGCTCACCACCTGGAAAATCGGCGCGTTCGCCGCCACGTTCTCGCCCGGCTGCCCGTCGATCGACCACACCACCCCGGCGTTCGGCGTCCGCACCGACGCCGTATGCTGCCCGTGGAGTTCGTTGCGCACACCCGCAAGCTGGGCGCGTGTCGTCTCGATCGTCCGCCGCAGATCCGACGCCTGCTCCTGAAGATCGACGATCTGGGTGCGTAGTTCGCGCAGCCGGCTCTCCGGCTCGCTCAGCGTGCGCGGACCATCGAGTTGCAGGCCGGCGTTATAGGCCTCCAGCCCGACGTCGAACTGCACGACCCGGGCGCGCTGCGCACTGACTGCCGCGGCCGCTTCGCGCGCCGCGCCGACTGCGCGGTCGAGCGCCTGCCGGCTGGTGTTGCCGCGATCGAACAGTTGCTGCGTCCGCTTCACCTCGGCGTCGGCGACCTCAGCCGCCGCGATCGTCCGCTGCAGGTCCTGGTGGCTGGTGTCGAGCTGCGCCTTGAAATACTTGCCCGCAAGCTGCTGCTGCTTGTTGTTCTCGGAGCTGTATAGCCGGACGAGATCCTGCCGCTCGGCGATCCGGCGCTCGACGCCGGCCAATTGCTGCTCCTGGTTGGCGATACGCGCTGTCAGATCGTTTTCCTGAAGCTGGAACTGCGAGACCAGCGGGTTCTCGACGTCGGCGACGATCCGCCCGAGTTCCTCCGACGCGGCCACCACCTTGCCGACGCTCACTTCCGGCGACAGCGTCAGCTTGCCGGACACCGGCGCCCGCACCGCGACCACCGCCGTGTTGACGAATGCCTGGATGCTGTGCGGCGCCCGGATCGCGAACCAGTAATACAGGCACACCACGATCAGCAGCAGCGCCGGCAACAGCGCCCACAGCCGGCGCTGAAACAGCAGCCGCTTCACCGCGCCGAGCGGCTTGGCCAACCCCGATCGCGGCGGCTGGAAGTTCTGCGCAAGACGGCCGGCGGCACTGTCCTGCGGCGGCGATCCCGTCGTGGTGGTCCCCGAACTCAATCCCTTCCCCTCCGTCGACGCGGCAGCCAAGTCGCCACGCGTGGCGACGCGCTACCGCTTGCGGCGCATACGGTTTCTTCACGACCGGCGACGCCGTGCGATACCGAGAGTCCGGTGAGACGCCTCCTGCCGGGCTCTCGGCCGAAAGTGGTCACGCCGCGCCCCGCGCCTCCGGCAGCCCGAGCGCCTGGGCGATCCGCGACCAATTCAGGTCGCCCTCGCGCAGCAGCTTCGGTTCGTCGATCACGGCGACGATCGTCGTCGACTTCGTCGTGTTCTGCGCGCCGCCCTCGACGATCAGGTCGACATCCTCGCCGATCTGGCCGAGGACGAAGTCCATGTCGACGAGCCGGTCGTCGGCCGTTCCGGAGATGTTCGCCGAGGTCAGCGCGAGCGGCTTCCCGGACTGAGCGACGATCGCGCGGGTTGCCGTGTTCGACACGCACGAGATCGCGATCGTTGTCTGGCCGCAGAGCATCGGCGTCCGGATCGCTTCGCGCGCCTCGGCGATGATGTTCAACGGCCCGGGCCAGAACCGCCCGGCGAGAATGTCGATCTGCTCGACCGCCGCCGGAGAGCCTGTCCCGTATTCCCGCCACTGCTCCGGCCGGTCGATGTAGAGGGTGAGCGGCTTGATGGCGGCGCGGCGCTTGATCGCGAACACCCGATCTATGGCGGCGAGGTTCCACGGATCGACCGCGAGCCCCATGTTCGTGTCGGTCGGAATGACCACGACGCCGCCGTTCCGCACGATCGAGGCGGCTCTGGCGATCCCCGCTTCGTCAGCGGCTACGATTTTGTTCCTCATGTCCGCCTCGTTCGCCCAGGTGTCATGCCGACGCGCCGGCAAGCGCGGCGTCGATGCCTTTCCGGGCGATCTCCATGTCCTGCTTGAAGTAGCCGCCGCTGACGCCGACGGCGCCGATCGTCGCATCGCCGGTGCTTACCGGGTAGCCGCCGCCGACGAGCAGCACCTTCTCGGCATGCGGAAGCGCCAACCTCAGGTGATCGTCGGACGCGATGAAGTCGTGCAGCTTGTCGGTCGGCATGCCGAACGCCGCCGCCGTGGTGGCCTTGCTGATCGCCACCTCGATCGCCGAGGTCATCGTGCCGTCGGCCCGCCCGAACGCAACGAGATGTCCGCCGGGATCGCAGACGGCGACCGCGGCCGGAACGCCGATCCTGGCGGCGTGGGCAAGCGCCTCCCGCACGATGCGGGAGGCGCTCTCGTAGGAGATCGTCTTCATTTCCAGATACGCCGTCATGTCATCTCCGTTGCACGGGCGGGTCGCGCCGGCTCGGCCGACCCGGATTTCGCCGTCAGGCCGCCTCGCGCACCAGCCCCGGCAGACGGTCGACATAGTCGGGCCGGAACCGGTCGCGCGCCGCGCTGGAGCGGAACGAATAGGCCTTCAGCAGCCAGCGCTCCTTCTGCGCCTCCTGATCGCGGATCGCGCGCAGCTGGCGCGAATGCAGCCCCATCTTGTTGGGGAAGCAGAACAGGCCGCCGTTCTCGATGGTCGTCTCGACGCGCGGAGTCGCCTCGATCGCCGCACGCAGCGCGAGCACCGCCTCGGCGGCGCGGGCCGGGGAGTCGGCCGCCGCGATCGTGCGCTGATCATAGTACCGGAGGCACGTCTCCTCCTCGATGATCGTATGCTTTTCGGACTCCATATGGTTGCGGTTGCTGTCGCGGGACAGCAAATCGAACGGCGTCACGAACAGCGGCTCGGAGAGCGTCTGCCGGACATCCGCCGGCAGCCTGTCGAGCACGTGGCGGCCGTGCGTATAGGTCGTCACGATCTCGTTCTGAGGCGGGCAGCGCAGGCCGAGCAGCAGCAGATAATCGGCGCGGATCGGATGCGCGGTCCGGTCATTGTGGTAGTACAGTTCGCCGTCGGTCTTCTGGGTCTGCGTGTTCGTGTACTTGGCCTGACTCAGCACGTCATGAAAGAAGTGCCCGTCGTTGCGCGTCTCGTAGGCCAACGGCGGATTGTCCAACAGCTTCATCAATAATTGCAAAAACGCCTCGGAGACGAACGTCCGCTTCTTCAGCAGCTTATCGGCCACGGGATTCTCGTGGTCGAGATAAGGGACGGTTTCGTCGATCGGGCAATTCACTAAATAGTGGGCGTGGCGATCCTCGGCCCGGTCGGCCTTCATCCCCTCGACAATATCGTACAGGCCGTCCGGAAGGCTTCCCCACCGCGACAGCGAATCGATTTCGGCATCGAACGCCGCGAAGTCGGCATAGGGACTTACATTCACCTTCCCAAGCTCGGCCAAGAGCCTAAGTCGGTCGTCCTCCGTGAACCGGAAGGTCTTCGGCGTGCAAATCTCAGACATGTCTTCCTCCGTTCGTGAGATCGCGACAGTTGCCGCAGACGCTCGGAAAGCGCACTCCTGTCCGCGTTTATTCGCCACCGCCCGTGCTCCCAAGACGCTGTCGAACACCGGACGGTAGCCGGGCCGTTCGCGCACCAGCGGCGACGAGGCACTCTTTCCAGTACATTCGGTAGGTTACCGAACCCTGTCTGCGTGCTCAGAAAGTTACAGGACCTCAACACATCGTCAAGTCAAGCTTATCGCTTTTTCAGTGTATTATCAAAAATTTCATCGATCAATCGGAAGAAAAGCCTCCTGAACACAAGAAAGGCGGCAAAAAAGCAAAGAACACTCCTCACTGCGTGAAGAAATATTCACGCACTGCTGATCGACAGTCGCAATGTTTGTTCGGCGATGACACGCCCGCGGCATGGTGAATGCGAAACAAGTCGCCGGAGTCGCGCCAGCCGGAGCGCCGACGCATGCCGCGGAATGTCAGACGATCGGTGAAGCCGTTCGGGAAAACCTCCTGCGTGTTCTCCGTGGTTACCGCCGGTCCTTAGCCCAAGCGCCGCCTATGCAGCCGACGAGACGCCGCCGCTTCCGCTGCCGCCGCCGCCGCTCCGTTCAGCCAGCCGCCGGCGCACATACGGCGTAAGTCCGCCCGAAGCGACGACCTGCCTGAGAAAATCGGGCAACGGCTGCGCCTTGAACCGTGCACCGTCCAACTCGATCTCGCCGGCGGACAGGTCGACCTTGATCGAGGCGCCCTCGCGTGCCGCATCCGCCACCTCCGGACATGTCAGCACCGGAAGACCTTGATTCAGGGCGTTGCGGAAGAAGATGCGGGCGAAGCCGCGTGCAATGACGCAGGACACGCCGACGCCCTTCAGCGCCAGGACTGCGTGCTCGCGCGACGAGCCGCAGCCGAAATTGCGTCCGGCGACGATCACGTCGCCGGGCCGCACGCGGTCGGCGAAGTGCGGGTCGAGCGGCTCCATGCAATGCCGGCCGAGCACTGCCGGGTCGCGCGAGGCGAGATAGCGCGCGGGAATGATGACGTCGGTGTCGACGTCGTCGCCGAATTTACGGACGGATGCGTCGATGATCATTGCCCCGTCACCTCGCTCGGATCGATCAATTCGCCCGCCACCGCCGACGCGGCGGCGACATAGGCATTGGCCAGATAGACGCGGGAACTCGCGGCGCCCATGCGTCCCCGGTAGTTGCGGTTGGTCGTCGCGACGGCGACCTGCTCCTCGCCGAGGACGCCCATATGCAGGCCGGCGCAGGCGCCGCAGGTCGACGGCGCGATGATCGCGCCGGCATCGAGGAGCGTTTCCAGCAGCCCTTCGCGCATCGCCTGCCGGTAGATCTCGCGCGTCGCCGGGACGACGACGCACCGGACGCCCTTGGCGATCTTGCGCCCGGCGAGGATCTCCGCGGCCTGACGGAGATCGGTCATGGTGCCGTTGGCGCAGTTGCCGATATACGCCTGATCGATGCGGACGCCGCTTGTCTCGGCGACCGGCGCGACGTTGTCCGGCGAATACGGCCGGGCGCAAAGCGGCGTCAGCGCCGAGGCGTCGAAGGAGAGCGACGAGGCGAAGGCGGCGTCCTCGTCCGAGCTGACCGCCGCCGCGAGCCCGGCGTCGCCATGCGTCGCGCGCGCCCAACTCCGCGTCGTCTCGTCCGGCGGCACGAAGCAGGTCTTCGCGCCGCCTTCGACGGCCATGTTGCAGAGCGCCATCCGCTCGTCGAGGTTGAGGCCGGCGATGGCGTCGCCGACGAACTCGATGCAGCGATACGTCCCGCCGTCGACGGTGATCTCGCCGAGCAGCCGCAGAATCAAGTCCTTGCCGGTGACGTACCGCCGCCGCTTCCCGCTGAAGGCGACGCGGATGGTCTCCGGCACCATGAACCACAGCTCGTCGAGCGCCATCGCCGCCGCGATGTCGGACGATCCCATCCCCGTCCCGAGCGCGCCGAAGGCGCCGGCCGTGCAGGTGTGGGAGTCGGTGCCGATCACGAGGTCGCCCGGCCGCAGCAGCCCGCGTTCCGGAAGCAGCGTGTGCTCGATGCCCTCGCCGTTCACGAAGAGATGCGGGATCCCGTTCTCGGCGGCGAAGCGGGCCATCAGCGAGAGGAGCCCGGCGGCGGCGGGGTCCGGCGGCGGCGAGTAGTGGTCGCCGACCAGAACCACCTTGTCGGGAGCCGCAACCCGTTCCGCCCCCATCGCCTTGAGCTGATCGATCGCGAGCGGCCCGGTGATGTCGTGCAGCAGGATGCGGTCGACGCTCGCGGTGACGATCTCCCCTGCGTGTGTCCGCTCCTTGCCGGCATGAGCGGCGAAGATCTTTTCCGCCGCCGTCATTCCTCCCATCGACCTATTCCCTTCCCGTTCGTCTTCTCGTTCCTCGCCTCTTCTCCTATCGGAGATGGGCGTCCCGTGCCGCCGTGCCGTCCGCCCGGCCGGCGGTGCTCATCCCGAGACCAGCGCGATGCGCCGTGCGCGCAGCCCGCGCCGTTCGGTGCGCAGCGTGTCGAGCAGGCGGTCGCGCGAGCGCGTCAAATGCGTGCGGATCTCATCGGCGGCGGCGTCGCCGCGTCCCTGCCGGATGAGGTTCAGCACCCCCTGGTGCTCGGCAAAGGCGCGCTCGCGTCCGCCGCGGCTGTTGATCTCCAGCCAGCGCGCCCGCGACAGCCGCGTCAGCACGTCTTCGAGCGACCGCACGAAGAAGGCGTTCCCCGACAGCCGCGCCAGCTCGACGTGGAACAGCGTCGCGATGCTGTAGGATTCCTCAACTGCCTGATCCTCCGGGATATGGATCATGCTCTCGATCGCGTCGATGTCGGTCCCGCTCGCGCGCTCCGCGGCAGCCCGGATTGCTGCGACTTCGATCACTTCCCGGTATTCGCAGGCCTGCTCGATCTCGGAGATGTCGATCGGGGCGACGACGTAGCTCCGTCCCTGCCGCTGCACCAGCCCTTCGGTCTCCAGCCGGAGCAAGGCGGCGCGGATCGGCGTGCGCGAGCTATCGAACCGCGTCTCCAGCAGACGCTCGCGGAGAGGCTCGCCCGGCATGAGCTCGACGGACAGGATCGCATCGCGAATGCTGTTGTATGTCGAGATGGTCTGCGACAAGCGCCGGGCCTCCCTAAGCGAGCGCCATTCAGGTGCGCTCGTTTGGTATACCCAGCTTGCATACCAAAAAGGGATGCGGAAGAAAAGTATCTTCTGCGGGGTAGGTCCGAATCAGCCACAGATAAGCTGCAAGCCAGTATGAGCCCGATCGGCAGATGAGATATTTTCATCCGCGCGGCGAGATAAACTCGTTTGCGAATACGGCCGCAACGCGTTTTTTTGTTGCACGATGCGAGCCTCCGGTGAAACCTTTGATCTCGGTCCGTCGCATTTCGGCAAGGCTGTGGCCGGCCGCATGAGACCGGCTCGATCAAAGGATTGACGGGCTTCGCCGCTCCGACACTTGCCGCCGGAGCCGGCGATGACGACTTGCCGGCACGTCGGGATATCCCCCGCGTGCAGGCGCGGCCGGCAATGGATGAACCGGGCACGGCAGTAGACCGCTTCGGCCGTCGATGGAGGCCGGCATTGCCCCGGTCGGATGAACGACCCTGGAGTATTGTGTGACATGACGACAAGCAACGGGCAGCAACCGCAAAAACCGCGCACCCTGTACGACAAGATCTGGGAGGCGCACGTCGTCTCGCGGAAGGACGACGGCACGTGCGTGCTCTATATCGACCGCCATCTGCTCAACGAGGTGTCGAGCCCGCAGGCGTTCGAGGGGCTTCGCCTTGCCGGGCGCAAGGTGCGGCGGCCCGAGCTTGCGCTTGCCGTTGCCGACCATGACGTGCCGACGGACGACCGCAACAAGCCGATCGTCGATCCGGAGGGCGCGCTGCAGGTCGAGACCATCGAGCGGAACGTCGCCGAATTCGGCGTGCCGTATTTCGGGCTGCACGACATGCGCCACGGCATCGTTCACGTGATCGGCCCCGAGCAGGGCTTCACGCTGCCGGGCACGACGATCGTCTGCGGCGACAGCCACACCGCGACGCACGGCGCGTTCGGCGCGCTCGCCTTCGGCATCGGCAGCTCGGAGGTGGAGCACGTGCTGGCGACGCAGACCATGCTGCAGCGCCGCTCCAAGAACATGCTGGTCCGCGTCGAAGGCGAGCTGGCGCCCGGCGTCACCGGCAAGGACATCGTCCTCGCGGTCATCGGCAAGATCGGAACGGCGGGCGGCACCGGCCACGTCATCGAGTATGCCGGCAGCGCGATCCGCGGCCTCTCGATGGAAGGCCGGATGACTGTGTGCAACATGACGATCGAGGCGGGCGCCCGCGCCGGCCTCGTGGCGCCGGACGAGAAGACCTTCGAGTACCTGAAGGGTCGGCCGCTCGCGCCGAAGGCCGGCGCCTGGGAGCAGGCGGAGGCGTTCTGGCGGACGCTGCCCTCCGACCCCGGAGCGCGCTACGACACGGTCGTCGAGATCGACGCCTCGTCGATCACGCCCCAGGTGACGTGGGGCACCAGCCCCGAGGACGTGCTGCCGATCACCGGCCGCGTGCCGAACCCGGCGGAGATCGCCGACCCGGCCCGCCGCGCCGCGACCGAGCGGGCGATCTCCTACATGGCGCTCGAACCGGGCATGCCGCTGCAGCAGATCGCGATCGACCGGGTGTTCATCGGCTCCTGCACCAACGCGCGGATCGAGGATCTGCGCGAAGCCGCGAAGATCGTCGAGGGCCGCCGCGTCGCGGAAGGCGTACGGGCGATGGTGGTGCCGGGCTCCGGGCTCGTGAAGCACCAGGCCGAGGAGGAAGGGCTCGACCGGGTCTTCCTGGCGGCGGGCTTCGAATGGCGCGAGGCCGGCTGCTCGATGTGCCTCGGCATGAACGAGGACAAGCTGAAGCGCGGCGAGCGCTGCGCCTCGACCTCGAACCGCAATTTCGAGAACCGGCAGGGTCCGGGCGGGCGCACCCACCTGCTCAGCCCGGCGATGGCGGCGGCGGCGGCGATCCGCGGCCGGCTCGCCGACGTGCGCGACTTCATCTGAGCGGAGGACGCCGACGATGGAAAAATTCGTGAGGCTCACCGGCGTCGCGGCGCCGCTGCCGATGATCAACGTCGACACCGACAAGGTCTTCCCGGCGCAGTTCATGGTGACGATCACCCGCAAGGGGCTCGGCCACCGGCTCTTCACCCGCTACCGCTACAACCCGGACGGGACGGAGAACCCGGACTTCGTGCTCAACAGGCCGGCCTACCGGCAGTCGAAGATCCTGGTCACCGGCGAGAATTTCGGCTGCGGCTCGTCGCGCGAGCACGCGCCGTGGTCGCTGCTCGATTTCGGCATCCGCTGCCTGATCGCGCCGTCCTTCGCCGACATCTTCTTCAACAACTGCTTCAAGAACGGCATCCTGCCGATCGTCCTGCCGCAGGCGGAGGTCGACCTGCTGATGGACGATGCGCAGCAGGGCGAGCACGGGGCCACGCTCACGATCGACCTGGAGAACCAGGAGATCGTGCGCCCGAACGGCGAGAAGATCCCGTTCGACGTCAACCCGTTCCGCAAGCACTGCCTGCTGAACGGCCTCGACGATGTCGGGCTCACGCTCCAGGATGCCGGCGCCATCGAAGCCTTCGAGCGGCGGCACGACCGGCAGCAGCCCTGGCTGCCGCTGCGCGCGGCCGGGTGATCGGGAGCTAACGGACGGCGGCGAGGTCGACGAGGCATCGAGCCTCTTCG
>DASWRT010000237.1:0-12103 GCA_036403035.1 Allostellaceae bacterium
CGCCGTGGTGGCGGCGGTGGCTGCGCTTGAGGTGCCGCCGCTGCGGGTTGCCGCGGTCGAGGAGGACGCTGAAGCGGCGGGCGTCGCCGTCGTGCCGGCGACGGCGTTGGTCGCCTGGGTGCCGCCGACGGCGCCGCCCGACGTGCTGACGTACAGCTCCTTGAGCGCCTCGGGGTTCTGCCGGTACTCCGGCGCGACCTCCATCACGACATGGTACTGGTTGAGCGCGCTGTAGATCGTCGAGACCTGCCGCTGGCCGAAGGCGTCGTAGAGCGTGTTGTCGATCTGGCTCGCCGTCAGGCCGAGCCGCGCCGCGGTCGCGCGGTCGATCGTGACGTCGGTCTCCAGCCCCTTCTCCTGCTGGTCCGAATTGACGTCGGCAAGGTCCGGCACGTGCTGGAGGGCCTGCGTCAGCCGCGGCACCCATGTCCGCAAATCGTCGAGGCTGTCGGCCTGCAACGTGTACTGGTACTGTGCGTTGCTCTGCCGGCCGCCGACGCGGATGTCCTGCACCGCCTGGAGAAACAAGGATGCGCCCGCGACGCGGGAGAGCTTTCCGCGCAGCCGCGCGATGATCCGGTCCGCCGGGAGCTGCCGCTCCGACAGCGACTTCAGCGCAATGAAGACGAAACCGGAATTGGTCTGAGCGCCGCCGGTGAACCCGACGACGCTTTCGACCGCCGGGTCTTCCCGGATGATCGATATGAACTCCGCCAGTTTCTGCCGCATGAGCTGGAACGAGATGCTCTGGTCGGCCTGGATGCCGCCGATCAGACGTCCCGTGTCCTGCTGCGGGAAAAAGCCCTTCGGCACGGCGACGAACAGATAGACGTTGAGGCACACCGTCAGCAGCAGCACCAGCATCACCACCGGCCCGTGCCGCAGCGCCCAGCCCAGGGTGCGCTCGTAGAAGGCGACCGTGGCGCGGAAGGCCCGCTCGCTGGCGCGGTAGAACCGACCGTGCTCGCTCTCCGGCCGATGCTCGATGATGAAGGCGCACATCATCGGCGTCGTCGTCAGCGAGATCACCAGCGACACCATGATCGCCAGCGACAGCGTGACCGCGAACTCGCGGAACAGCCGCCCGACGATGCCGCCCATCAGCAGGATCGGGATGAAGACCGCGACGAGCGACAGGCTCATCGACACGACGGTGAAGCCGACCTCCTGCGCCCCCTTGAACGCCGCCTGCCAACGCGGCATGCCGGCCTCGACGTAGCGCGAGACGTTCTCCAGCACGACGACGGCGTCGTCGACGACGAAGCCCGTCGCGATCGTCAGCGCCATCAGCGAGAGATTGTCGAGGCTGTAGCCGAGCAGGTACATCGCGCCGAGCGTGCCGAGCAGCGACACCGGCACC
Source organism: Allostellaceae bacterium (assembly GCA_036403035.1). Lineage (GTDB taxonomy): Bacteria > Pseudomonadota > Alphaproteobacteria > ATCC43930 > CGMCC-115725 > DASWRT01. Next base: position 1,361 of record DASWRT010000237.1, read on the forward strand.
GCGACGCTCGGGATCAGCGTCGCCCGCCAGTTGCGCAGGAAAAGGAACACCACCATCACGACGAGGCCGATCGAGATGGCGAGCGTCCGCTCGACGTCGTGCAGCGACGCCCGGATCGTCGTCGTGCGGTCGTTCGCGACGGTGAGATCGATGTCGGTCGGGATCGACGCGCGGATCTGCGGCAGCAGCGCCTGCACCCGGTCGACGACGTCGATGATGTTGGCGCCCGGCTGCCGGTAGATGATCGTCAGCACCGACGGGCGGCCGTTCGCGAGGCCCTGGTTCCGCAGATCCTCGACCGAATCGACGATCTCGCCGAGATCCGCCAGCCGGATCGCCGCGCCGTTGCGGTAGGCGACGATCAGCCGCCGATAGTCGTCTGCCTTCTTCGCCTGGTCGTTGGTGTAGAGCTGATACCGGCGATCCGACACCTCGATCGCGCCCTTGGGGCTGTTGGCGTTGGCCGCGCCGAGCGCGGCCCGGACATCCTCCAGGCCGATGCCGTACTTGAACAGCGTGTGCGGATTCAGCTCGACGCGCACCGCCGGGAGCGAGCTGCCGCCGATCGTGACCTGCCCGACGCCCTCGACCTGCGACAGGCTCTGTTGCAGCACCGTGGCGGCGGAATCGTAGAGCTGCCCCTGGCTCAGCGTATTCGAGGTGAGCGCGAGGATCAGGATCGGCGCATCGGCCGGATTGACCTTGCGGTAGGTCGGGTTGCTGCGCAGGCTCGCCGGCAGGTCGGCGCGGGCGGCATTGATCGCCGCCTGAACGTCGCGCGCGGCGCCATCGATGTCGCGGTTGAGCCCGAATTGCAGCGTGATGCGCGCCATGCCCACCGAACTCGACGAGGTCATCTCCGTCACGTCGGCGATCTGCCCGAGACGGCGTTCGAGCGGCGTCGCGACGCTCGTAGCGACGGTCTCCGGGCTGGCGCCGGGAAGCTGCGCCTGCACCGAGATCGTCGGGAAGTCGACCTGCGGCAGAGGCGACACCGGAAGGAGGAAGAACGCGACGATGCCGGCGAGCGACAGGCCGATCGTGAGCAGCGTCGTCGCGACCGGCCGCGCGATGAACGGCGCCGAGAGGTTCAACGCACCGCTCCTCCCGTGTCGCCCGCGAGATCGGGGTCGCGGTCGCCGGCGGCATGCGCCGGGCGGCGCCGGCCGAAGCGCACGGCCAGACGGTCGAAGGCGAGATAGATCACCGGCGTCGTGAACAGCGTCAGCATCTGGCTGACGATGAGGCCGCCGACGATGGTGATGCCGAGCGGGTGGCGCAGCTCCGACCCGGTGCCGGTGCCGAGCATCAGCGGCAGCGCGCCGAACAGCGCCGCCATGGTGGTCATCATGATCGGACGGAAGCGCAGCAGGCAGGCCTGGAAGATCGCCTCGCGCGGCGCCTTGCCCCCGTCGCGTTCGGCTTCGAGCGCGAAGTCGATCATCATGATCGCGTTCTTCTTGACGATCCCGATCAGCAGGACGATCCCGATGATCCCGATCACGCCGAGATCGCTGCCGGAAACGAACAGGGCGAGCAGCGCGCCGATCCCGGCGGAGGGCAGCGTCGAGAGGATCGTGATCGGGTGGACGTAGCTCTCGTAGAGCACGCCCAGCACGATGTACATCGTCACGATCGCGGCGACGATCAGCAGCAGCTCGTTATTGAGCGACGCCTGGAAGGCCAGCGCCGCGCCCTGGAAGCTGGCGATGACGCTCGCCGGCTGCCCGATTTCCTGCTGCGCGGCGCGAATCGCCGCGACGGCATCTCCCAGCGACGCCCCCGGCGCGAGATTGAACGATATGGTGGTCGCCGGGAACTGCCCGAGGTGATTGATCAGCAGCGGCGTCGTCCGCTCCTCGACATGCGCGATCGCCGAAAGCGGCACCTGCCCCTTGGTCGACGACGGCAGGTAGATCGCACTCAGCGACTGGAGCGATGCCTGGAATGTCGGATTCGATTCCAGGATTACCCGATACTGGTTCGACTGCGTGAAGATGGTCGAAACGATGCGCTGGCCGAAGGCGTCGTACAGCGCGTTGTCGACCGTCGCCGGGGTGATGCCGAACCGGGCCGCCGTGTCGCGGTCGATCGTGATGTACGCGGCGAGGCCATGCTCCGCGGCGTTGCTGGCGACGTCTTCGAGTTGCGGCAGCCGCGACAGCCGCTCGACCAGCCGCGGGATCCACGCCGAGAGTTCTTCGGGGTTCGCGTCCTGAAGCGCCAGCTGGTACTGCGTGCGGCTGACGCTCGCGTCGATCGTCAGTTCCTGCACCGGCTGCACGTAGAGCGAAATGCCGGCGATATCCGCCGTCTCCCGCTGCAGCCGCCGGACGATCGCGCTCGCCGTCGCCGTCCGCTTGTCCCGTGGCTTCAGGTTGATGAGGAACCGGCCGGTATTGAGGGCGGCGTTGGCGCCGTCGACGCCGATGAAGGAAGAGAGGCTCGCGACGTCCGGATCCTTCAGGATGGCCTCGGCGAGCGCCTCCTGCCGCGCCGCCATCGCGGCGTAGGACACCGTTTCCGGCGCTTCCGAGATCCCCTGGATGAGACCGTTGTCCTGTACCGGAAAGAACCCCTTCGGGATCTCGACGTAGAGGAACGCGGTGAGCGCCAGCGTGACCACCGCGACGAGCAGCGTCAGCGCCTGATGATCGAGCACCCTGTTCAGCAGACGCCCGTAGCCCGATGCGAGCGCCTCGAACCACCGCCGCGAGGCGGACGCAAACCCGCGCCGCCGCCGTCCGGCGGCGGCCGACGGCGGCCGATGGCGCAGGAGCTTCGCGCACATCATCGGTACGAGCGTGAGCGAGACGCCGGCCGAGATCAGGATCGTCACCGCAAGCGTGATCGCGAACTCGCGGAAGAGCCGCCCGACGACGTCGCCCATGAAGAGGAGCGGGATCAGCACCGCGATCAGCGAGATGGTCAGCGACACGATGGTGAAGCCGATCTGCGCCGATCCCTTGAGCGCGGCCTGGAGCGGCGGCGTCCCTTCCTCGACGTAGCGGGCGATGTTCTCGATCATCACGATCGCGTCGTCGACGACGAAGCCGGTAGCGATCGTCAGCGCCATCAGGGAGAGGTTGTTGAGGCTGAATCCGGCGAGGTACATCACCCCGAACGTGCCGACCAGCGACAGCGGCACCGAAAGACTTGGGATCAGCGTCGCCGAGACGTCGCCGAGAAAGGCGAAGATCACCAGCACGACCAGCACGACGGCGAGCGCCAGCTCGAACTCGACGTCGCGGACCGACGCGCGGATCGTGTTCGTCCGGTCGGTCAGCACGTCGACGGTGACGGCGGCGGGCAGCGCCGCCTCCAGCTCCGGCAGCATCGCCGTGATGCGGTCGACGACCTCGATCACGTTGGCGCCGGGTTGCCGCTGCACGTTGAGGATCACTGCCGGAACGGTGTTCATCCAGGCGGCAAGCTTCGTATTCTCCGCCCCTTCGACGACCTCGGCGACGTCCGAGAGGTGGACGGGCGCGCCGTTCTTGTAGGCGATGATCAGGGTCCGATACTGGTCAGCGCTCGTGAGCTGATCGTTCGCGTTGATCGTGTATGAACGCGTCGGCCCGTCGAAATTGCCTTTCGGCGTGTTGACGTTGGCGTTCGCCACCGTGGTCCGAAGATCGTCGATGTTGAGACCGTAGGCGGCGAGCGCCCGCGGATCGGCGCGCACGCGCACGGCGGGCCGCTGGCCGCCGTTGATGCTGACGAGGCCGACGCCCGGCAGCTGCGAGATCTTCTGCGCGATGCGCGTGTCCGCGAGATCCTCGATCTGCGGCAGCGGCATCGTCTTCGACGTAACCGCCAGCGTCAGGACCGGCGTGTCGGCCGGGTTGACCTTGGCATAGATCGGCGGCGCGGGCAGGTCGGCCGGCAGCAGGTTGCCGGCCGCATTGATCGCCGCCTGGACCTCCTGTTCGGCGATGTCGAGCGACAGATTCAAGTTGAACTGCAGCGTGATCACCGACGCGCCGGCGGCGCTCGTCGACGACATCTGCTTGAGGCTCGGCATCTGGCCGAATTGCCGCTCCAGCGGAGCGGTGATCGACGATGTCGTTACGTCGGGGCTCGCGCCGGGATAGAACGTCGTGACCTGGATCGTAGGATAGTCGACCTCCGGCAGCGCGGCGAGCGGCAGATAGCGATAGGCCACGGCGCCGACCAGCATCACCGCGACCATCAGGAGCGAGGTGGCGACGGGCCGGAGAATGAACGGGCTGGATGGGTTCATCGCCGTAACCGGCCTGAGGCGAGATCGCCGGAAAGGCTTGTCATTGACCGCCGTCGCCGCTGCCGTTCCCGCCGCCGTTCCCGTTCCGGTGGCGACGGCCTCCGCCCTGGCGGTCCGAACCCGGCTGCGCCTGGCCGGGCTGCGTCTGATCGGGCTGCGCCTGCTGAGCCGCGGCGTCTTGCGCCGGCTGCCCCTGATGCGCGGCGGCGCCGGCATCGCCATCGCCGGCATTGCGCGCAGCATTGCCGGCGCCCTTTGCGGCCGGGATCGTCACCTTGGTGCCCTCGCGCAGCTTGTCCGCACCGTCCACGACGACCTTGCCGCCCGGTTCCAGCCCGGCCGTCACCGCGACGCGCTCCCCGTCGGTCGGGCCGACCTTGATCGTCCGCGCCGTCACGGAGTCGTCCGGCTTGATCTCGTACACGAAGGTTCCCTGGGCGCCGCGCTGGATGGCCGATGTCGGTATGATTGTCGCGTCGTGCAGCGTGTCGACGAGCAGCTGCACGTTCACGAACTGGTTCGGGAACAGGGCCTCGTCCTCGTTGTCGAACTGTCCCCTGAGCTTCACCGTCCCGGTGCTCGTGTCGATCTGGTTATCGACGGTCGCCAGCGTGCCGGTCGCGAGCTTGGTCGTGCCGCTTCGGTCGAAGGCGGTCACGGGCAGCGTCGCCCCGGCGTGGAGACGCTTCATGATCGCCGGCAGATTGTCCTCGGGCAGGCTGAAGATGACGGTGATCGGTTTCATCTGCGTGATGACGACGATCCCGTTCGCATCACCGGTCTGCACGTAGTTTCCGGCATCGACCTGCCGCAGGCCGACGCGCCCCGACACCGGCGAGGTGATGTGGCAATAGACGAGGTTGAGCTTGGCGTTGTCGACCTGGGCCTGATCGGCCCTGACCGTGCCCTCGTACTGGCGGACGAGCGCCTGCTGCGTATCCACCTGCTGGCGGGCGATCGAGTCCTGCTTCAGCAACGTCTGGTAACGCGCGAGATCGATCTGCGCGTTCGCCAGCAGCGCCTGATCCCGCAGGAGCGCCCCTTGCGCCTGATCGAGCGCGAGCTGGTACGGGCGCGGATCGATCTCGGCGAGAGGATCACCCTTCTGCACCGTCTGGCCTTCACGGAAGAAGACCTGCACGAGCTGCCCGTTGATCTGCGTGCGGACCGTCACCGTGGCGAGCGGCGTCACGGTGCCGAGCCCGGAAAGCTGGATCGGCATGTCGCCGCGTTCCGCGGTCGCGGCGCCCACCGGCATCGGCCCGGTGTTGCCGTAACGGCCGGCACGCGCCGTCTGCGGCTGCGGCGCAGCGGCCTCGTGCGGGCGGAAATAGTACCAGGCCGCACCAGCAAGCAACGCCACGAAAAGCAGGCTCCACGCCGCGATGCGCGTACGACGCCGCCGGCGACGCACCAGCGCCGCTTTGCGACTTTCTATCTCGGGATCCAGATTGTGCTGATCGTCCATTTTCGTGCGCGATGCGAGCGAGAAGCGGGAACCGGCGGGCGTCCGTTCCCGTCCGGGATTAAATGGCGGCCAGACCGCCGATAACCCTCATGTCGTCTTGAACGTGATCCTTACCATCCCGTTCTCTTTAACACCAATCGGCCGGCTCGCGGGCGGCACAGCGGAAAGGGAAGGAGTGTTCTGATGCGTGCGTTCGGCTCGGCACTGCTGGTTTCCGCCGCGCTCGCCGCGGCGGCAGCCCCGGCCGCGGGGCAGATCACCGGCCAACTGCCCGCCTCTCCCGGCTCCGCCGCCGCCATAACCCCGACGGGCGGCACCGGTTCCGGTTCTTCCTCCTCCGCGGCGGCGTCTTCCGCTCCGGCATCCGCCGCCGGCAGCGGCGGGGGTACCGCGAGTTCCGGAACCGGTTCGCAGACAGGTGCCTTTTCCGGCATCACCGGCAGCTCCCTCGCGGGAATGGCGAATACGACGTCATCGACATCGACGGCCGGCAGCCGCGCCGCCAGTGGCGCCGGCGCCACCGGAAGCGGCTCCGCGAACGGCGGGCAGGCCGCGCCGGCCGGCAGCTCTTCCCGAGCGGCGACGTCGCGGGTACCGCTGCTCTGTCCGCCCGGCGCACCCGAGATCCAGTCGGCCTTCACGGACGGGCTCTCCTGCGCGCCGTGACGCGGGCGCCGATCGTCTGCCGCCGCAAGCGCCGGGGGTGGGTGACAGTGGGTATCGCAGAACATCCTGCATGGATTGTTGATAGGCAGCGAGCCCGCCCGGCATACCCGGACACGCTGTCGCATTCCGCTCGCACCAACGGCGGAGCCCATGCTCGCGCGATCGTTAAAAACGAGGTCGCCGGGGATGCGGTGCCGATTTCACCCGCATAACGGGTAGGGGGAGTCGGCCGGCGCGAGACGACGGCGGCAACGAGAGGGGTGTCATCGTTGGCGAAGTACATGAACTGCGGTGCCTGCTCGCATCCGAGCGCCATGTGCGTCCCAGTTGCCACGGCATTGTCCTGCCGCCGCCTGCCTGCCCGCCGGGAAGCGATGGCAGCGTCGGTCCGCGCACGGCGTACCCTGCGATAATGAACCTGCCCCTCGCCCGCTTACCACGGCAATCGCCTGACATCCCGACGTGTCGCCGTGCCTGATCTCCTGACCGACTCCGAACTGGTGAAAGAGGTGGTGATCGGGTTCGTGGTGTCGGTCGCTGCGGGATGCTTCTGGGGAGCGTTGTTCTGCGCTCTATACCGCATCAGCAACCCGAAAACGCCGGAAGTCCGACGCCGTGCGGCGCGGATATTCGCGCGGATCGCCGTCGCGACGACGTGCTTCGCCGCATCCGTCTACGCGCTCGCGCTCACGGCGGGAAAGATCGACTGATACCCGCGTCCGCCGCCGATGAGCATGGTTCATCGGCCGAAGCGGAGCGCAGGCCGATCATCCAGCGGACCCGGCGTGTCGATTACCTTCGGTAACCGTGCCTCCATGCTCCGTGCCAGCCGCCGTGGCGATGACCGTAGCCCCATCCGCCGCCGATGAAGATCCCGCCGACGAACAAGGGTGGGCCGTAGAACCACGGGTCGGCCATATATGTAGACGGGTAATAGGCTTGATACGCCTGCGGCGGCACGACATAGGTCGTCGGCGGCTGTCCCGCGACGCTCTGCTGGACCTTCCAGCTGCCGTCCGGTTGCAGGCATGCCGTACCGACGGCTTGCTGCTGCTGTCCGCCGATCGTCACCGGCGTATTGAATTCGCGACATTGCTGTTGGACCGCGGCTTGCGGCGGAGCGGGCGGCGGCGGCAGCGGCAGTGGAGGCGCCGGTTGTGCGACCACGCAGCCGGTGCAAAGCAGGACAACCGGCATCCATGACATGCGCATCAAATGTCTCCGATCCTTCGGGCTCATCTACATCGCGGTCGAGAACAAACGTAAAAGCGAGGGAGGCGGTAAGCGCTCGCCCTGCTTATTCGCGCGAGCATGCGTATTTGCCGCGCTCCCTCGGGGCCGGCTGTTTCCGATTGTCTGAACAGCGTTCTCCGGGATCTTCTCATCGGCACAATCGAGTACCTGCGCCTTCATATCTCCCAGCGCGTCCTGAAAGACATCCCAATCTCGACCGTACGTGGCGGCCAGACGCGCAAGATCGACATAGCCCTGAATCTCCTCACGGCAGTCGGGAAACATCTCCATCGCCGTTTCCGCCATCCCCGGCGGGCGAGCTGAGGGCGCCGTGGTGCAGGCAGCCAGCATTCCCGCAGCCCAGACGGCGAAGACGACCCGATAATCGAACTTCTGACGCAGATCACAGTGCATGCATTCGCCTCGACAGGTTCCGCAGACAATGCCGGTGCGAACGGCCTCAGTGAACGGTACGAATGCGCTCGGAGCTGAGCATCGTCACGACCAAGCCGAGAACCTCCATCCAGTCCAGATAGTCGGCGATATCGTTCCGATGGAACGCGGCATCGGCTTGTATCCTGACGAAATCTATCGCTTGGATACCGTGCCGGCCCGCGAGGATCGTAGCGAACCGGCGGACATCCTCTTCTTCAGGCAGCATCATGCCTCCGCTCAATCGGCTACCCCACTCCGCAAGGAATGCGGAGGAACCGCCTCCTCTATCTTTGCGGAGGCTGCGTATCGATACGCGGAAAGAGCGTCCGCCATCCCCGGTGAGCGGCGTCGGACGCGCGGCTGGAACTGAGGGCGAGACGGCCGCCGGCCGGGGACATGCCGGCCGCGCGTCGGTCACGCCGGCCGGGTTGCCGGATTCGGGTCGGAAACAGGCGCGCTCACCGCACCCGCAGCACCACGACCGTCGAAAGCCCGAGCAGCAGCACGAGGAGGATCCAGTCGCCGCCGCGGGCATAGGGCGTTAGCCGGCCGAGCGGCGTCGGCAGCGCCGCGTCGATCACGCCGACCGCATCCAGCGCGAGCCGGGCGGTGACGCGCCCATGCGCGTCGATCACGCCGGAGATGCCGTTGTTCGCGACGCGCACCAGCGGCAGCCCCTCCTCCACGGCGCGGACGCGCGCGATTGCGAAGTGCTGGAACGGGCCGGAGCTGACGCCGTACCACGCATCGTTGGTGACGTTCAGCATCCATTCCGGCCGATCCTTCCGGTTCACGACCGCACCGGGAAAGATCACCTCGTAGCAGATCAGCGGACCGACGGCCGGCAGCCCCGGCAGCTTCAGCGTCTGCGGTCCCGGTCCGGCGGAGAAGTCGCGCGAACCGGGCGTTATCTTATCGATCGGCAGGATGCCGCGAAGCGGCATGAACTCGCCAAACGGCACGAGATGGTACTTGTCGGCGGTTCCGACGATCGCGCCGAGCCCGTTCACCGCGACGAGGCTGTTCCAGATATGGTCCGGCGGCTCAGGCGGCGGATCGGAGCGCAGCGCGCCGGTGATCACCAGTCCGCCCGGCGGCGCGACGCTGGCGACCGCCTCGCGCGCAGCATTATCCCGGTTGAGGATATAGGTCGCCGCGACCTCCGACCACAGAATGGCGGTCGGCGGCTTCTGTCCCGGCGCCGACGGGCCGGCGGAGAGCGCGAGATGGCGGCGGAAGTTCGACGCCTGCTCCTGCCGGTTCCATTTCAGCGTCTGCGGGATCGACGGCTGGACGAGGCGCAGACGGACATCCGGGACGGTCGCGCTGGAGGCGTCCGCAAGCCGCACGAAGCCAGCGGCCATCGGCACGGCGACCAGCAGCAGGCTGACGACAGCCGGAGCGAAGCGGACCAGGATCCGGCGCGGCGCGCCCAGCCGCGGATCGGCGAGCGTCGCCGGCAGCGCGGCGGCCACGACGGTGAGCAGGCTGAGCCCGTAGATCCCGGTGTAGGCGGTGGTCTGGAGCATCGCCGTCCCGCCGGGGAAGCCGCCCGACCACGCATAGCCGACGAGGTTCCAGGGAAAGCCGGTGAGGGCATGCCCGCGCACCCATTCGGCGGCGGTCCAGGCGACGGCCAGCGCGAAGATCCGCGCGACGCCGCGCGGGCGGAGCCAATGACAGGCGAGCAACGCGAAGCCGGTGTAGAACGCGAAGAACGCCGGAAGCCCCATGACGCCGAAGGGCAGCAGCCACCAGAAGCGCGCGACGTCGGTGAGCAGCGCGATCCCGATCCAGTAGAGTCCGGCGACGAAGAAGCCGAACCCGTAGCACCAGCCGAGCAGGAAGGCGCCCCGCTTCGACTGCGCGCCGTCGAGCAGCCAGACGAGCCCGCTGAACGAGACGACGAGGATCGGCACGATGTCCACCGGCGGCATTGCCGCCGCGGCGAGCGCGCCGAGCAGCAAGGCAAGGCAGTAGCGCCGCCAGCCGGCGCGCTCGGCAACCCAGGCGGCGAGCCGCGACACCGGGCCGCTGGCCACCGCGCCGCGGAACGCGAGTCCGGTCAGGCTGTCAGGCATCGGTCGATCCGTCAGGCATTCGGGGCCGGGCTCCCGCCGGGGGCCGGCGCGCCCGGCACCGAGCCCGCATCGGAAAGCGGCCGCAGGCCGCGGACGCGCAGGCGCTTCACTCGGCGGGGATCGGCGTCCAGCACCTCGAACTCCAGGCCGGAGGGATGACGGATCACCTCGCCGCGCGTCGGCACGCGTCCGGCCAGCGTTGAGACGAGCCCGCCCAGCGTGTCGACCTCCTCCTCCGATTCCTCGGGCAGCATCGGCATCCCGGCGCGCGCCTCGAAATCCTCGATCGGGGTGCGCGCGTTGGCGATCACCGAGCCGTCGGCGCGCTCGATCAGCTTCGGCTGGTCGGCGTCGTCGTGCTCGTCCTCGATCTCGCCGACGATCTCCTCGATCAGGTCCTCGATCGTCACCAGCCCGTCGATCCCACCGAACTCGTCGACGACCATCGCCATGTGGACGCGGGTGAGCCGCATCTGCAACAGCAGGTCGAGCACGGGCATCGTCGGCGCGACGAACAGGACCTTGCGCACCAGCGACGCGAGCTTCACCGGCCGGCGATCGGCGACGTAGGGAAACACGTCCTTGATGTGGATGATGCCGATCACGTCGTCGAGCGT
>DASWRT010000238.1:0-34034 GCA_036403035.1 Allostellaceae bacterium
ATCCGCAACGGCGGAGAGCGCCGGCCGGTCTCTCACTTCTTCTCGACGTTCCACAGGAAGACCGCGGGCGCGACGATGATGCCCTGGACGTTCTTGCGGTAGGCGGTCGGGATCAGGAACTGGCCGGTCGGGACGTAGGGCACGCTCTGGAACGCCTCGACCTGGATGTCGGCCGCCAGTTTCTTCTGGGTGGCGGGATCGGGCGCCTTGAACCACGCGTCGCGCAGTTCCTCGATCTTCGCATCGCTCGCCCAGCCGAACCACGCCTTCTCACCGTTGGCGCGCAACGCGAAGTTCACCGCGGGCGTGAGGAGGTCCGGCGCGGCGATCCAGGTATGGAAGATGCTCCAGCCGCCCTTGTCGACCGGCTCCTTCGAGGTGCGGCGGGTGATCAGCGTACCCCAGTCGTTCGCCTGGAGTTCGGCATCGAGCCCGGCGGATTTCAGCAGCTCGACCGTGACCAGCGCCTGGTTGTGGACGATCCACTGGTCGGTCGCCGAAATCACGACGATCTTCTCACCCTTGTAGCCGGCCTCCTTGATCAGCGCCTTCGCCTTGTCGAGGTTCGTCTTCTCGAAGAGTCCCTTGGCCCCGGCGTCGCTGGCAAGCGGCGTGTTGCAGGCATAGACCGAGGGACAGACCTGCCAGTTCTTCTCATCCCCGGCGACCGCGCGCATGTAGTCGCGCTGATCGACGAGCTGGAGCACCGCCTGCCGCATCTTCTCGTTGTTGAACGGCGGCTGGAGCTGGTTGAAGCGCAGCACCCCGGAATTGCCCAGCGGGTCGACGTTGGCGACGGCGACATCCGGATTGCTTTGCATCAGCGGCAGCAGATCGGTCGGCGGCTGCTCGAACCAGTCGACTTCGCCGGCGGTGAGCGCCGCCGCCGCCGTCGCGGCGTCCGGGATGTAGATCCATTCGACGCGGCCGACCTTCGCGACCTTGCCGCCCGCGGCGAAGCTCGGCGGCTCCTTCCGCGGCACGTAGTCCTGGTTCTTGACGTACACCGCCTTGCTGCCGGGAACCCACTCCTCCTTCACGAATTTGAAGGGGCCGGAGCCGGTCGGGTCGGTGATCTGCTGGAACGCGTCGGTGTCGGCGACGCGCTTCGGCATCATGAACGGCGTGTTGCTGCTCGGCTTGGCGAGCCCGTCGATCAGGAGCGGAAACGGCTCCTTCAGCGTGATCGTGAAGCTCTTATCCCCATCTGCGGCATACGAATCGACCGCCTCCGCCATCTTCTGGCCGAGCGGGTCGCGCTTCGCCCAGCGCTGGATCGAGGCGATGCAGTCGGCGCCGGTGACCGGCGCGCCGTCATGCCACTTCAGCCCGTCGCGCAGCGTGAAGCGGTAGGTCTTCTGGTCCTGGCTGACGGCCCAGCTGTCGACCATCTGCGGCTGCGGCTTGAAGTCCTTGTCCAACGCGAAGAGCGTGTCATAGACCATGTAGCCGTGGTTGCGGGTGATGTAGGCCGTCGTCCAGATCGGATCGAGGCTGCGCAGGTCCGCCTGCGGGATGAAGCGCAGCGTCTTGCTCGAATCCTGCGCCGCCGCGTCGGCCGGCGTCAGCGCAAAGCAGAGAATGAAAGCCGCGGCGGCACACGCCGCCGTTCGCCGAATCCGAAGCAACACGATAAGGATCCTCCCCGTCCGGAGCGCACCGGCGCAGCCGGCCGTTGCCGTTTTTTAGGCCCCGACCTTACGCCAACCGCACGGACCGGGACAATGCGAAACCCGTGCCACGGCCACGGCGCCGGGCGAGGCCGAGCCGTGCCGGGCTGGCCGACGATGCTGGGAGATACCGGGAAACGTCGCCAGCGAGGGCTCTTTCCGGACGGCAGCGCCGGCCGGTCCGGTCAATCCTCCAGCATCTGGCTGATCTTCAGGGCGACGCCCATCGAGCCCTGCACCTTCAGCGAGCCGGTCATGTAGGCGAAGGTCGGATTGAGCGAGCCGTCGAGCATCTTCTGCATCGTCGCGATGCTGAGGCCGAGCACGGTGTCGACGTCGCCGCCGCCCGCGGGCGCCTCGTTGCCGATCACGGCCGGGGTCTGGGTCCCGTCCCAAAAAATCACGCCGTCCGGCCCGAGATCGAACGTCACCCGGTAGCCGAGCGGCAGGTTCTCCGCTGCTTTGCGCCGAACGGCATCGGTAAGGCTCTGCAGGATCGTCATCGCGAACGGGCTCCGGTACGTGCGTGTGAGGGGTCGGGATAGGAATGCGGAAGCCGCCCGGCGGAATGCCGAGGGGTGCGGAGCGTCGGAAACTTCTCTTCCCGCGAGCGAAAAGACCGTCGGCGGCAGCCCGTCAGTCCAGCCGCTTGTCGTCCAGTTCCTTCTTGGTCCGTTCGGTCTCGCGCCGCTGCTTCACCCGGTCGGTCTTGGTCTGTCCGGTGCGGGCGCGATTGGCGGCGGCGCGGCTCTGGGCCTCCTGCCGCTCGCGCTGCTTGCGGAAGCGGCTCAGATTGACGATTTCGGCCATGGGCCCTCCTTCGCGGCATTTCGCACGCTTGCCCGTGGGCAAGGCGCGGTTATTCTCCGGTCTCAGCAGACTACCGCGACAGCGGGCGATGGTCGAGCAGAGGGACACGGAGGGGCTGGCTTGCGCAAAATTCTGATCGGCGCAGGCATCGTCCTCCTCCTGGCCATCGCCGGGCTGCTCGCCGCGCCCTCCTTCATCGATTGGAACGAGCATCGCGAGCGGATCGCGTCCTGGCTCTCGGAGACGCTCGGGCGCGAAGTCGCGATCGACGGGCCGCTGCGCCTGACGCTGCTGCCGACGCCGCATCTCAGCGCTGGCGGAGTGCGCATCGCCGCGGCGCCGGGCGCCGCCGAACCGGACCTGCTGCGCGTGCGCGCCATCGAAGCGACGGTCGCGCCGGCTGCGCTGCTCAGCGGCCGGATCGCGGTGACGCAGGCCTCGCTCGCCGACCCCGTCCTCACGGTAGAGCGATTGCCGGACGGGCGGATGAGCTGGGCGCTGCCGGAACGCGCGCCGGAGGGGTCGCCATCCGACGCCCCGCCGCAGAATGGACGCGGCGGCGGCGGCGGTCCCGGTTTCACCGTCGCCGTGGACCGGCTCACGATCGCCAACGGCACGGTCGTCTACCGCGACGGCGCCGCTCCCGGCGTGACGGCACGCCGCGGCGAATCGATCGATGCCGTCGTGACGATCGCCGGCCCGTCGGGGCCGGTCCGCGTACAGGGCACCTTCGCCGCGCTCGGCGGTCATGCGTTCCGCCTGACAGCGAGCACCGACCGCCTCGATCCGGCCGCCCCGGCCCGTCGCATTCCGTTCACGGCGATGCTGGAGGCGCCGCAGGATCATGGCCGCCTGGAGGTCAGCGGAGAGGCCGCGCTCGACCCGGAACCGGCCTTCAAGGGCAGGCTGCGCCTCGGCGGCGACGATGCGGCGGCGCTCGCCGCCGCCTTCCTCGGCCACGCTCCCGTCGACGCTGCCGCCGCGTGGCCGGGGGCGTTCGCCGGGCGGCTCGATGCAGCCGCTTCCGTCGCCGCCTCGGCGCGCTCCGTCGCGCTCGATCCGCTGTCGGTCGAGATCGGAGAGACGCGCGGCAGCGGCGCCGTGCGCATCGAGCCGGGCAGCCCGGCGACCGTGGCCGCCAGCCTCGCCGTGCCAAGGCTCGATCTCGACCGGGGAGCAGCCGCCGCCGGAACGCCGGAACGCCCGGCCGCGTCCGGTCCCGCCGCGGCGGCGGACGCGCAAACCGGCGCCCCCGCGGTCGCACCGGCCCTCTCCGCGATCCGCACGGCATTGCCCGCCGCCGCCGCGCTGCGCGGCAGCCTGGACCTCAACGTCGATGCGATCATCTGGCGGGGCGGCCTCGTCCGCGATACGCGGCTGGAGGCGACGCTGGACCGTGGCGAACTGCGGGTCGCACGCGCCTCGGCGCTGCTGCCGGGCGGTACCGGCCTGCGGGTGCAGGGTGCCATCCGGACGGGCGATCCCGGCGATGCCGGCGCGGCGGCCCTGCGCAGTGATGGGACGATCGAGGCGGACGCCGACAATCTCCGCGGCACGCTCGACTGGCTCGGCGTACGGACCACGCGGGTTCCGGCCGACCGGCTCAGGCGCACGTCGCTGCGCGCGCGGCTCGCACTTGCCGGCGAGCGGCTCGCCGTCGACGATCTCGCCTTGTCGCTCGATGCGTCGCGAGTCACCGGCGCGATGACCGTCGCACTGCGCGACCGGATCGGCATCGGCGCGCGGCTCGCGGTCGACCAGCTCAGCCTTGACGCCTACCGGCTGGCCGGCGGCGGACCGGCGCGCGCAGGAGCCGGAACGGTAGCGGCCGTGCCGACGCCGCCCGCCGGCACGGCGCCGCAACCCTCGCCCGATACCGTTCCTGCATCCGCCACCGCCGCCGAATGGCCGGCGTTGGACGGCTTCGACGCGAACCTCGACGTTTCGGTCGGCACGCTGACGGCGGGCGGGCAGCCGGTCGAGGGGGCGCACCTCGTCGGGACGCTGCAACGGGGCGACCTGACGGTGAGCGACGCGAGCCTGCGCAACCTCGCCGGCACGTCGCTGAAGGCGAGCGGGCTGGTCAGCCGGATCGGACAGGCGGACGCGACGGTCCAAGCCGCCTTCGAGGCTAAGGGGGAGGCGATCGAGCGCCTGCTTCGCCTCACCGAAGCCCCGCCCGCGCTCGCGACGCATGTCACCGGCCCGTTCACGGCGAGCGGCGACCTGCAGGGCGAAGCCGCCAGCGGCCGGATGGCGGTCGATGCCGAGATGACGGCGCTCGGCGGGGGCCGGCTGCATGCCAGCGGCGAGGTAGGCCGGCACCGGCTCGACCTGCTCCTCGATGCCGCGCACCCGTCGACCGCGGCGCTGCTGCGGCAGATCGCGCCGTCCTACCACCCGGCGGCAGGCGGCGATCTCGGCGCGCTGACGCTGTCCGGACATCTCGCCCGCGAGGAGGGCGGCCAGCGCTGGCACGCCGACGATCTCAATCTTTCGGTCGGCGGCGCCGTGCTGCTCGACGGCAGCGAGATCGCCCTGGCGCTGGACGGGCCGCGCCCGGCGCTCCGCGCCGACCTGCGGGTCGGCGATCTCGCGGTCGACCCGTTCCTGCCGGCCTCCCGCAGCGCCGCCGCAACCGCTCCGCCGGCCACGATCCTGCGTCCCGGCATCCTGCTCGCCCAGGCCGGCGGCAGACCGGCGGCGGCGGACGGGCCAAGCACCGCCGCCTCGTCCCCCCGCTGGTCGCAGACGCCGCTCGACCTGTCCGCGCTTGGAGCCGTCGACGCCGAGGCGACGCTCGCCGGGCGCGGCCTCGCCTACGGCGCGTGGAAGCTGGAAAGCCCGGATGCGGCGCTGAGCCTGAAGGACGGCGTGCTCACCGTGCCGAAGCTCGCCGGCACGCTGTTCGGCGGCGCGCTCTCCGGGCATGGCCGGCTGGTGGCGGGGGCACCGGGCGGGACGCCGCCGGACGCAAGCGCTGAACTGACGCTCCGGCAGGCCGATCTGCGGCCGCTGCTCGGCGAGACCGTCGGCGCGCATGTCGAGGGGCGGCTCGACCTCGACGCCGACCTCGTCGCCGCCGGCCGGAGCCCGGCCGACCTCGTCGCATCGCTCGGCGGCACGGCGCGGATCGCAAGCCGCGACGGCACGCTCAACGGCATCGACGTGCAGGCGGTGAGCGACCGGTTGAAGGATACGAGCCGGACGGCGGACTTCCTCGCGCTCGGCCGCGCGATAGCGGGCGGCGCTACCCGCTACCGCACGCTCGACGGCACGTTCCGCGTCGAGCACGGCGTCGCGCGCAGCGACGATCTGAAGCTGACCGCGGATGCCGCGACGGCCGATGCATCGGCAACCGTCGACCTGCCGCGCTGGCAGCTCCGGAGCCGCGTCGCCTTCACCCTGACCGAGCTTCCCAAGGCGCCGCCGCTGGTGCTGACGCTGGACGGTTCGCTGGACGACCCGCGCAAGGTCGTCGAGATCAACCCGTTCCAGCGCTACCTGACGCAGCGCAACGCCGAGCAGCAACGCTCCGGCGACGCGCCGCCTTCAGGGGAGCCACGACAGTAGAGGCGAGGAAGACGGCGCCGCGTTCCGATGATCCGACCGGAGCGGCGCGCGCCGGTTCTCGATCTCAGCCGAACAGCGCCTGCCGGACACCCGTCAGGAGGAGTTGCGCGGCAAGCGCCGCGAGGATGACGCCGAGCACCCGGCTCACGACATTCGTGCCCGTGACGCCCAGCAGGCGAAGCAGCGGACCTGCCGTGAGCAACACCGCGAACGTACCCAGCATCACAAGGACGAGCGCCAGGACGACCAGCGCTTTCGCCGACGGCGCGCCACCCGCCTGCCGCATCAGCAGCACGATGGAGGTCAGCGCCCCCGGCCCGGCAAGCAGCGGGATAGCGAGTGGAAAAACCGAAATATCCTCGCTTCGTTCGGCTTCGGCGGTCTCATCGTCAGTCGTCTGCCGCAGACCGGAATGGCGGGCGAAAACCATCTCGGTAGCCAGGAAAAAGAGCAGCACGCCGCCGGCGACCTGAAAGGCGGGCAGTTCGACACCCAGCGCGAGCAACAGGAACTCGCCGCCGAACGCGAAGGACAGGATGAGCCCGGTGGCGATCAGAGTGCCGCGCAGAGCCATGCGCCGGCGATGCGCGTCCGAGCCGTTCCGGGTCAAGCCGGCGAAGATCGCCGCCGTCCCGACCGGATCGACGATCACCACCAGCGCGACGCAATTGAAGATGAACTGCCTCAGCATGGTGCATGAGCCCGCAGACGGTCTTCCCGTCAGCAGGAAAGCACCGGAACCGTTTGAATTAAACCGGTCGCGCCTTCAATCGCCCATGACGCAGCAAATTTCGAACGCCGCGCTCGGCGCATCGGCGCGGTCCGGTCAGGTCCTCGCCTACGCCACCGCCCTCCGGCCGCGGGCGGTGCGGCCGATCGTGCGGGGCTCCTCGTCGAACAGCTCAGCGAGCTTCTCCATCATCGTGCCGCCGAGTTGCTCGGCGTCGACGATCGTAACGGCGCGGCGGTAGTAGCGGGTCACGTCATGACCGATGCCGATCGCCAGCAGCTCGACCGGCGAGAGGCGCTCGATCTCGCCGATCACCTCGCGCAGATGCCGCTCCAGATAGTTGCCGGGATTGACCGACAGCGTCGAATCGTCGACCGGCGCGCCGTCCGAGATCACCATCAGGATGCGCCGCTGCTCGGCCCGGGCGAGGAGTCGGTTGTGCGCCCAGAGCAGCGCCTCGCCGTCGATGTTCTCCTTGAGGATGCCCTCGCGCAGCATCAGGCCGAGATTGCGCCGCGCCCGCCGCCACGGCGAATCCGCTCCCTTGTAAACGATGTGGCGGAGATCGTTGAGGCGGCCGGGGTTCGGCGGCTTGCCGGCGGCGATCCACCGCTCGCGCGACTGCCCGCCCTTCCAGGCACGCGTCGTGAACCCGAGGATCTCGACCTTGACGCCGCAGCGCTCCAGCGTCCGTGCGAGGATGTCTGCGCTCATCGCCGCCACCGTGATCGGCCGCCCGCGCATTGAACCCGAATTGTCGATCAGCAGCGACACGACGGTGTCGCGGAAGTTCGTCTCCTTCTCGCGCTTGTAGGACAGCGGGTAGGCCGGATTCGTGACGACGCGCGCGAGGCGCGCCGCGTCGAGCATGCCCTCGTCGAGGTCGAATTCCCAGGCGCGCGTCTGCTTCGCGAGGAGCCGCCGCTGCAGGCGGTTCGCGAGACGCGCGATCACGCTCTGCAAGTGCGCGAGCTGCTGGTCGAGCAGGTGGCGGAGCCGGGTCAGCTCGTCGCCGTCGCACAGCGCCTCGGCCTCGACGATCTCGTCGAACTGGGTCGCGAAGGCGCGGTAGGCATTCGCGCCGTTCCCGGTCGCGCCGGGACGCGGCATCGTCGCCGGGCGGCCGGGCTTAGCCGTCTCGTCGTCGGCGGCGCCCTCCATCAGGTCGCCTTCGACCTCCTCGGCGGCGGCCTGCCCGCTGTCCGAGTCGTCCGGTGCGCCGCCTTCCATCGAGGCCTGCGTCGCCGCGGTCTGGCCCTCGCTGCCCTGCGTGTCGCCCTGGTCCTGCTCGGAATCGTCGCCGTTGCTCTCGGCATCGTCGCTCTCGCTGGACTCTTCGACGTCGCCGAGATCGAGGTTGAGATCCTGGATCAGCCGCCGCGTCGCGCGGGCATAGGCATCCTGGTCGGCGATGCAGCGGTTGAGTTCGGCGAAGTCCTTGCCGAGCTTCGCCTCCAGCGTCGGGCGCCACTGGTCGACCACCCTACGCGCCGCCGGCGGCGGCGCGTCGCCGGTGAGCTGTTCACGGGCCAGCAGGCGAATCGCCTCGGCGAGGGTCACGTCGCTGCGGTCGTTGATCCGCTCGTAACCCTGGCGGCGGTAGCGCTCGTCGAGCATCGCCGAAAGGTTGGCGGCGACGCCGGCCATGCGGCGCGATCCCAGCGCTTCGACGCGCGCCTGCTCGACCGCCTCGAAGATCGCCCGCGCGGTCTCGCCGGACGGAACCCGCCGGGCATGGACGGCGTCGTCGTGGTAGCGCAGCCGCAGCGCGGCGGCATCGGCCGCACCGCGCAGCGGCGCCGCCTCCGCGGCCGAGATGTCGCGGCCCGGCGCCGGGATGCGCACGCGCTGCCCGGCGACGCCCGCCGGCTCGGCGCCGAACGTGATCGTCACGTCGTCGCGCTCGGCGATCGCGCGGATCGCCGCCGCGGTCGCGCGCTTGAAGGTTTCCGTCGGGCTTTCCGGGTCGGCCATGGTGCTCCGGTGTGCGCTGGGGGTCTGCGCCGGGGGACTCCGGGGACGGATTACGACAGCGTCGCGTGCACGCCGCTTTCCGGCAGTTCGGTGCCGAAACAGCGCTGGTAGTATTCGGCGACCGTCGACCGCTCGACCTCATCGCACTTGTTGAGGAAGGTGACGCGGAAGGCGAAGGCGACGTCGCTGAAGATGCGGGCGTTCTCGGCCCAGGTGATGACGGTGCGCGGCGACATGACGGTCGAGATGTCGCCGTTGATGAAGCCGGCGCGCGTCAGGTCGGCGAGCGCGACCATCGCGCTCAGCGTGCGCCGCCCCTCGTCGGTGTCGTAGGTGGGCGCCTTGGCGGCGACGATCTCGACCTCTTCGTCGTGCGGCAGGTAGTTGAGCGTCGCGACGATGCTCCAGCGGTCCATCTGGCCCTGGTTGATCTGCTGCGTGCCGTGATAGAGGCCGGTCGTATCGCCGAGCCCGACCGTGTTCGCCGTCGAGAACAGGCGGAACGCCGGATGCGGGCGGATCACCTTGTTCTGGTCGAGCAGGGTCAGCTTGCCCTCGACCTCAAGGACGCGCTGGATCACGAACATCACGTCCGGGCGGCCCGCGTCATACTCGTCGAACACCAGCGCGGTCGGGTTCTGCAGCGCCCAGGGCAGGATGCCCTCCTTGTACTCCGTGACCTGCATGCCGTCGCGCAGCACGATCGCGTCCTTGCCGATCAGGTCGATGCGGCTGATGTGGCTGTCGAGATTGATGCGGAGGCACGGCCAGTTGAGGCGCGCCGCCACCTGCTCGATGTGCGTCGACTTGCCGGTGCCGTGATAACCCTGGATCATCACGCGCCGGTTGTAGGCGAAGCCGGCAAGGATCGCCAACGTGGTGCTGCGGTCGAAGCGGTAGGCTTCGTCGATGTCCGGGACGTGCTCCGTCGGCTTGCTGAACGCCGGCACAAGCAGGTCGCTGTCGATGCCGAAAGTCTGCCGCACCGACACCTTGATGTCAGGCAGGTCAAGGTGCTGCATAGGGTTCGTTGAAGCCGAAGTTTGCGCCGTTGCCATGAAAACGGATCCCGAGAAGTGAGGTTTCGCCGCCGCCGCCGTGTGCCGTCTCCGATCAGGAGAAATAGCTTGCCTTGAGCGTCGAGTAAGCCTGGTTGATGATCTTCAATTTCTCTTCGGCCGCCTTGTCGCCGCCGTTGGCGTCCGGATGGTGCTTCTTCACCAGTTCCTTGTAGCGTGCCTTCAGCCGTACCAGGGTGAAGGGAGGCTCCAGATCGAAGACCAGCAGCGCAAGCTGTTCCGGGCTCGGCGGCGCGGCCGGCGCCCGCCGCTGCCGGTTGCCGCCGCCGTCGCCTTCCTCGCCGTCGCCGAACACCCCGAAAGGATCGCGCCAGCGCATCTGGGCGAACGGCCCTTGCCGGCTGCCGAGCGGCCAGCTCGGACGCTGCCATGTCGTGTCGTTGCGGATCTCCGCCTCGATCTCCGCCTCGCTCATCCCCGCGTAATAGTTCCAGGCGGCGTTGTATGCACGGACGTGGTCGAGGCAAAACCAATAATAGCTGTTCAGATCGGTACGCGAGCGCGGCGCCCGATGATCGGCCGCGGACGTGCAACCCGGATGGTCGCAACACCGGGGCGGCGGCTGTGGCGAGCCCACGGCCGTATGGTCGAGTCGAGCGCGGCGCATGGGCTGAGTATGGTGACCGCACCCGGCCCTGACAAGCACCCCGGCCGGGTTCATTCCAGATGCTTGCAGCCGGCTTATTTCCGGCCGCGCAACCGTCCCGGCGCGGTCCGATGACGAGGCGCCGGACGGCGGTGCTTGACACGGATTCCGGGCGGTAGCAGGGTCCGCGGCGAGGCGGGCCGACCCGGCGGCGCCGTGCCGACGGAGTGACCATGGGACGGATGGCCGAGACAATCGAGAGCAAGCTGCGCGACGCGCTGCGTCCGGCGCGCCTCGCGGTCGTCGACGAATCCCACCGCCATGCCGGTCATGCCGGAGCGCGACCGGAGGGCGAGACGCATTTCCGGGTCGAGATCGTCTCGGCGGACTTCGGCGGTCTCGGCCGCGTCGCGCGGCAGCGCCGCGTCTATGAGATCCTCGCCGAAGAGCTGCGGACGCAGGTGCACGCGCTCGCGCTCACGACCCTCACTCCCGAGGAGGAAGCCGCGCGGCGCTGACAGCAGCCGCGCCGGTCAGCCGCCGCCGGCCCCCGCCCTAACGGCGTCCTTTCCGGTGTAGTAGTCGGGCCAGCTCTCCCGCACGACCTGTCCGTCGCTGGCGAGGGCATGGCACGTGTCGATCAACTGGGGACGCGGCCGGTGCGCGCCATCCTGCGCCGCCCCTGCGGCCTCGCTGCGGTTCTTGATCGGGAACACCGTCTGGAACGCGGTCGTTGCGACCGGCCCGAGCAGTTCGACGAGGTGCGTGCATCCCTGCGTGCCGCCGAACCGTTCGCGGACCTCCCGCTTGAAGCCGGAGCGGATGGAGAGGCCGACCAGCCGCTGGAAGTTCGGCGTGGCCTCCGGGCAGGTCCGGAACGGCGAGGAATCGGTGACCGCCTCGACCGCATGGATCGTCAGATCGTCGTCGACGGTGAGGCGGAGCCACATGTCGTGGATCGGCGTTCCCGGCGCGATCTCGCCCCGGTGCGAGTTGTGGAACGAATAGCTCTTCACGTCGGTGAGATGGCCCTCGATGTCCCACAGGCCATCGGCGCGGCGGAAGCCTCGGCATTCGACGTGACGCGTGTGAATGTGCTCGCGGGGCACGGACGGGGAAAGAGGCATGGCGGGCAAGTTGACCGAACTTGTGCGGCGCAGCAACCCGCGCCGCCCGGGCGTCAGGCTTGCGTCCCGAGAAAGGCTTGCACGTCGTCCGCATCGACGTCGCGCGCTACGAACGCCTCGCCGATCCCACGCGCCAGGACGAAGGTAAGCGTGCCGTCCACGACCTTCTTGTCCTTGCGCATGTGCGCAAGGAGCCGGCCGGGATCGAGGGCGGCGCCGTTCGGACGAGGCGGGCGCACCGGCAGTCCGACCGCCTCGACATGGCGTGCGACGCGCTCGGCCTCGTCGTCCGTGCACAGCCCGCGCCGCGCCGAGAAGCGGCACGCCTGAACCATGCCGATCGCGACGGCCTCGCCGTGCAGCAGCGTGTCGGAGTAGCCGGTCTCAGCCTCCAGCGCATGTCCGAAGGTGTGGCCGAAATTGAGCAGCGCCCGCTGGTCCCCGGTCTCGCGCTCGTCGGCGGCGACGATCGCCGCCTTCATCCGGCAGGATTGGACGACCGCCTGCCGGCGCACGGCACGGTCGCCGCCGGCGCAGAGCACGGCGCCGGCCCCGCCGTCCAGCCAGTCGAAGAAGGCCTTGTCGCGAATCAGGCCGTATTTCGCGATCTCGGCGTAGCCGGCGCGGATCTCGCGGGGCGGCAGCGTGTCGAGCGCCCCGATATCGGCAAGGACGAGCAGCGGCTGGTGGAAGGCGCCGACGAGGTTCTTGCCGTGCGCGGTGTTGATGCCGGTCTTCCCGCCGACCGAGCTGTCGACCTGCGCCAGCAGCGTCGTCGGCACCTGCACGAAGTCGATGCCGCGCAGCAGCGTCGCGGCGGCGAAGCCCGCGAGGTCGCCGACGACGCCGCCGCCGAGCGCGACGAGGATCGTGCCGCGGTCGATGCCGAGCGCGAGGATGTCCTCGGCGAGCCGCGCGAAATGCCGGAAGTCCTTGCTGCCTTCGCCCGGCGGCACGATGACGGCATCGGTGCGCAGGCCGGCGGCGTCGAGACTGTCGCGCAAGGGCGCGAGATAGAGATCGCCGACGGTGCGGTCGGTGACGATCACCGCGCGACGCCGGCCGCCGATCGCGGCGCGCACCCGCTCGCCCGCGGTTGCGATCAGATCCTCGCCGACCGCGATGTCGTAGCTGCGCGCGCCGAGAGCGACGCGCACCGTGTCGGCCGCGGTCACACCGAGGCCCCGTGTACCGGAGGGCGCTCGCCGACGACGCCGTCCCGCGGTGCCGGCCTGCCGGCATCCGGCGTCGCGAGATGGCGGCGCACCGCCTCGATCACCTGGACGAGCGTCGTCTCGGGCGGCCCGTCGAGGCTGTCGACGACGATATCCGCCTCGGCATAGGCCGGATGCCGCTTCTCCATCAGGCCCGCGAGAATCGCGCGGGGATCGCCGCGCTTCAGCAGCGGCCGGTTGCTCCGCCGCATCACCCGCGCCAGCAGCACGTCGAGTTCGGCGCGCAGCCACACCGAGATCGCGCTTTCGCGGATACGCTGCCGGGTCTGCGGGTCCATATAGGCGCCGCCGCCGGTCGCGAGCACATGCACCGGACCGGCGAGAAGCCGGGCGATGACGCGGCGCTCGCCCTCGCGGAACGCCGCCTCGCCGTGGCGCTCGAAAATCTCCTCGATGGTCGCCGCCGCCGCAGCCTCGATCTCGGCGTCGGCATCGACGAACGGCACGCGCAGCCGTTGCGCGAGGCGCCGGCCGATCGCCGTCTTGCCCGCGCCCATCAGCCCGACGAGGACGATGGTGCGCGGCGGCGCGAACGGAGGGTTCCCGGTCATCGCCGATCGTCGCCGGTCGGT
Source organism: Allostellaceae bacterium (assembly GCA_036403035.1). Classification (GTDB taxonomy): domain Bacteria; phylum Pseudomonadota; class Alphaproteobacteria; order ATCC43930; family CGMCC-115725; genus DASWRT01. The sequence continues at coordinate 13,357 of DASWRT010000238.1, forward strand.
TGATCGGGCGGAGGCCGGTCGATAGACTGCCGCGCGTCGTACATGGGGCGGACCCTATCACGAAGACGTCCTTCGCCGTCAATGTTCGCCCATTCTGCAGGACCAGTGCGTTTGACATGGGAAAATTGATTCTGATCGCCCTCGTGGTCGTCTTCGTCATCCTCGTGGGCGGCGGCGCCTTCCTCGCCTTCTACGACGTGCCGTCACCGTCGTCGCAGGTCGAGAAGGTGCTCCCGGATGCGCGTTTCCAGAAGTAGCCGCTCCGCAGCCGCTCCGTTGTCCGGCGGCGGCAGCACGGCGCCGACCGCCGCCATCGCCACCGCCCTGCTGAGCGCGGCGCTCCTGCTCGCCGCCGCGGCGCCGGCGTCGGTCCAAGCCGCCGATCCGCCGCAGCGCCTCGGGCCCCCGATGCGGCTCGTTCCGCAAGGCGCCGCGCCGCCGGCCGCGCCGCAGACGGCGCCGGGTGCGACCGCCCCGTCCGCCGGCCCCCCGCCTTCCGTGTCTCCGTCCTCGCCCACGGCCGGCGACCCCGCCGGCAGCCGCAGCGAGGATGCGCCGCTCCCGGAGACGGTCACCAAGGAGACGGTGACGAAGGACGGCACGATCGCGATCGACAAGCTCGCGCCGGTCGCGCCGGACTGGACCGGGCCGCTCGGCACCGCCGAAGGCGGCCTGCCGCCGACGATGTGGCAGGCCACGCCGCGCGCCCTGGTCGCGGTGCTGCTGCCGTCGCTCCAGCTCACGACCTCGCCGGCGATGCAGGATCTCGGCCGCCGGCTTCTCCTCAGCAACGCCGCCGCGCCGGCCGGCCCGGACGACCCGTCGCAGCCGCCGCTCCTCGCCAAGCGCCTCGACCGGCTCGCCGCCTTCGGCCAGACGGACGCGGTCACGGCGCTGCTGCGCGACCTGCCAGCCCGGCAGCGGAACGAAGCGACCGACCGGCTGCGCGTCGAGCAGCTCTTTCTCGGCGGCGACCGCGCCGGGGCTTGCGAAGCGGTCGCCGACGGCATCAAGCGCAGCCAAGGCGTGTGGTGGGATCGCGCCCTGATCGCCTGTCAGGCGCTTAACGGCGAGCACGAGAAGGCGTCGCTCGGCCTCGGTCTGTTGCGGGAGCAGAAGGCGCCGAAGGACGACGCCTTCGACGCGTTGGTCGAGGCGCTCGCGAACCGCACGGCGAAGCTCCCGCCGCTCAAGGACCCGACGCCTTTGCACCTCGCGCTGCTGGAGGCGTGGGGCCAGCCGCTGCCCGCCGACGCCGCCGCGACGTGGCCGCCGGCATTGCTCGCCGCCTGGGCGCGGGGCGCCGCCGACGTCCCGGCCGCACAGCGGCTTCCGGCCGCCGAGCGCGCCGCCGCGTTCGGCCTCTATCCGGTCGAGAAGCTGCGCGAACTCTACGGAGCGGTCGCGGCCGAAGCTCCCGCGACGGAGAAGAACGTCCCGCCTGCACGCAGCCGGGCGCTGCTCTATGCGGCGGCGCAGGCGGAGAACGGACCGGCGGCGCGAGCCGACCGGCTCGCCGCCTTCCTCGCGACGGCCAGGGGCGACGGCGAGTTCCCGTTCCCGGTCGCGGCGCGCGTCGTCGAGCCGATGCTGGCGGAGCTGAACGGCGGCGGTCCCGACATGGCGCACGCCGCGCCGGACATCGCCCGTGCGCTCCTCGCGCTCGGCAAACCGGCGGAGGCGCGGGCCTGGATCGCCTATGCCGACCCGGCCGCCGCGACCGCGCTGGTCCCGCTGGCCCGCCTTGCGCAGGGGAAGGGCGGACCGCCTTTCGAGGCGAAGATGCTGACCGACCTGTTCGGCCCGGCCGGGAAGCGCGACGAGGCGGCGAACCGCCGCGCGACGCTGCTGCTGGCGCTGCTCGCGGCGCTCGGCGACGGCGTCGGCCCGGCGGATTGGGCGTCCGTGATGGTCCCGGCCGCGGCGAAGCCCGCGGCGGTTCCGATGCTGCCGGCGGCGGTCTGGCTCGATCTGGGCAGCGCGGCCGCCGACCGGCGACCCGGCGAAGTGGTGCTGACCGGCCTCGTAACGCTCGCCGACGGCGACCGGCTGACGACGCAGCCGGTCGTCCTCGCCCGCGCCGTCGAAGCGTTGATGCGTGTCGGGCTGGAGCGCGAGGCGCGGTCTATCGCCGTCGAAGCGGCCATCTCCGGCGGGCTTTGACCTCGGCATGTGCGCCGCACGGTCCCGCCGCCGCCTCCACCACCACCGGCTGGATACGTTCCTGGAGATGATGGCGGCCGAGCGGGGTGCGGCGCGCAACACGCTTTCCGCCTACGAGAACGACCTCGGAGACCTGGCGGGCTTCCTCGCCGCCCGCGGCATCGCCCTTGAGGCCGCGGATACGCCGGCCTTGCGCGACTACGTCGCCGAACTCGACGCGGTCGGGCTCGCGCCCCGCACCGCGGCGCGGCGGCTCTCGGCGATGCGGCAGTTCTACCGGTTCCTCTATGCCGAAGGCGTGCGCGGCGACGACCCGACGGCCGCGCTCGACGCGCCGCGTCTCGGTCGCCCGCTGCCGAAAATCGTTGCCGAGACCGAGATGGCGCGGCTGATCGAGGCGGCCGGCCGGATCGAGGAACCGGGCGAGCGGACGCTCGCCGTCTGTCTCGTCGAACTGCTCTACGGCGCGGGACTGCGTGTCTCCGAGCTGGTGGCGCTGCCCTACGCCGCAGCGGAGCGGGATGGGCAGTTCCTGGTCGTGCGCGGCAAGGGCGACAAGGAAAGGCTGGCGCCGTTGAGCCCGCCCGCCCGCGCCGCGCTCGCCGCGTGGCGGGATATGCGGCAGGCGCTGCTTGAGGCCGGGCGGCTGGGCAAGGCCGGGACATCGCGTTTCCTGTTCCCGGCGCGGGCGCGCCAAGGCCATATGACCCGGCAACGCTGCGCGCTCATCCTGAAGGATCTCGCGGTCGCCGCCGGACTCGATCCCGACCGCCTGTCGCCGCACGTGCTGCGCCACGCCTTCGCGACGCACCTGCTGGAGGGCGGTGCGGACCTCAGAAGCGTTCAACAGATGCTGGGCCACGCCGACATCGCGACGACGCAGATCTATACGCACGTCGCCGGGAGCCGGTTGAAATCGCTGGTCGAGACGCACCATCCGCTCGCCGCCGCGAAGGCGAAACGAACCTAACCGGGGCCGCCGCGTTTGCCGGCCGCTCGCAAGATATAAGGAGACTCCATGAGCTTCACCCTGGTCGAACAGGCGCCCGCGCGGCTCAACCGCAGCGAACTCGCGGTGCCCGGCAGCTCGCCGCAATTCTTCGAGAAGGCGGCGAAGAGCGACGCCGACGTGATCTTCCTCGACCTGGAGGACGCGGTCGCACCGGACGACAAGCCACAGGCGCGCAAGAACATCATCCAGGCGCTCAACGACATCGACTGGGGCGCCAAGACGATGTCGCTGCGCATCAACGGCCTCGACACGCATTACATGTACCGCGATGTGGTCGACGTGCTGGAGCAGACGAACGGCCGGCTCGACCTCATCATGATCCCGAAGATCGGCACCCCGGCCGACGTCTACGCGCTCGACATGCTGGTGACGCAGATCGAGACGGCGAAGGGCCACAAGAAGCGGATCGGCTTCGAGCTGATCATCGAGACCGCGCTCGGGATGGCCAACGTCGAGGCGATCTCCGCCGCATCGAAGCGATTGGAGTCGCTGCATTTCGGCGTTGCCGACTACGCCGCCTCGACCCGCGCCCGGACCACCAACATCGGCGGCGCCAACCCCGACTACGCCATCCTCACCGACAAGGACGAACAGGGCCGGCGCGAGACGCACTGGGGCGACATGTGGCACTACGCCCTGTCGCGCATGGTCGTCGCGGCGCGCGCCAACGGGCTGCGTCCGGTCGACGGCCCGTTCGGCGACTTCTCCGACCCGGACGGCTACCGCGCCGCGGGAAAGCGTGCGGCGGCGCTCGGCTGCGAGGGCAAGTGGGCGATCCACCCTTCGCAGGTGGCGCTTGCCAACGAGACCTTCAGCCCGTCCGAGAAGGAGGTCGACCGCGCCCGCCGCATCCTCGACGCGATGGCGAAGGCGCAGAAGGAAGGCCGCGGCGCCGTCGCGCTCGACGGCAAGCTGATCGACATCGCTTCGATCCGTCAGGCCGAGGTCCTGGTCAAGAAGGCCGAGCAGATCGGCGGCGGCCGGAAGTAGTGGTCAATCGGGGATAGGGAGATGATTCGGGGATGGGGGGATGATGGGAACGCGCGCCGCAGGGGCACGCCATCACTCCTTCATCCCCCCGATCCCCTTTCATTCCCGCATCCCCGATTCACGTTGTCTTCCTCATGAGCCGGACGCCTGCCCTGATGTTCCAGGGCACCGGCTCGGACGTCGGCAAGTCGCTGCTCGTCGCCGGGCTGTGCCGGGCGTTCGCGCGGCGCGGGCTCACGGTGCGGCCATTCAAGCCGCAGAACATGTCGAACAACGCCGCGGTGACGCCGGAGGGCGGCGAGATCGGCCGCGCACAGGCGTTGCAGGCGCGCGCCTGCTTCGTGCCGCCGCACACCGACATGAACCCGGTGCTGTTGAAGCCGCAGTCGGAGACCGGGTCGCAGGTCGTCGTCCAGGGCCGCATCCTGACGTCGGCCCGCGCGCGCGACTATCAGGCGCTGAAGCCGGCGCTGCTGCCGCGGGTCCTCGAAAGCTTCGAACGGCTCGGACAGGACGCCGACCTGATCCTGGTCGAAGGCGCCGGCAGCGCCGCCGAGGTCAACCTGCGCGCCGGCGACATCGCCAACATGGGCTTCGCCGCCGCGGCCGACGTGCCTGTGGTGCTGATCGGCGACATCGACCGCGGCGGCGTCATCGCCTCGGTCGTCGGCACGCACGCGCTGCTGCCTCAGGAGGAGCAGGCCCGGCTCAAGGGCTACCTGATCAACAAGTTCCGCGGCGACATGACTCTCTTCGAGCCGGCGCTCGCGCTGATCGCCGGGCGCACCGGTCTCCGCTGCCACGGCGTCGTGCCGTTCTTCCCGCAGGCTCGCGACCTCCCCGCCGAGGATGCGGTGGCGCTCGACCGCGGCGGCACGGGCTCGGCGCCGTCGAGCCGCCCCGGCGCACTGCGCATCGCCGTGCCGCGCCTGCCGCGGATCGCGAATTTCGACGACCTCGACCCGCTCGCGGCCGAACCCGGCGTCGATCTGACGATCGTGCCGCCGGGCCGGCCGCTGCCCGACGCCGACCTCGTGATCCTACCGGGATCGAAGGCGACGATCGCCGATCTCGACGCGATGCGGCGCGAGGGCTGGGACATCGATCTGCTGGCGCACGTCCGGAGGGGCGGGCGCGTGCTCGGCCTCTGCGCCGGCTATCAGATGCTCGGCCGGCGCATCGCCGACCCGGACGGCATCGAAGGACCGGCCGGCGGCGAAGCGCCGGGGCTCGGCCTGCTCGACGTCGAGACCGTGATGACTGGCGAGAAGACCCTGCGCGAGACTGCCGGCGCCGATCTCGCGACCGGCGCGCCGGTCCGGGGCTACGAGATGCATGTCGGCGAGACGCGCGGTCCCGGCGGGATGACGGCGCCGATGCTGCGGCTCGATGACGGGCGCGAGCAGGGCGCACGCACCGCCGACGGCCGAATCGCCGGCTGCTACCTGCACGGCATTTTCGCCGGGGACGAATTCCGCCGCGCCTTCCTCGCCCGGCTCGGAGCGCGCGCCGACGAGTCCTTGGCGTGGGAGCAGCGCGTCGAATCGACCCTCGACGCCCTCGCTGCCCATCTCGAAGCGCACGTCGACGTGCCGGCGCTGCTCGACATCGCGCAGGGGCGGCGATAGCTCTCAGGAGAGCGGGCGGAACAGCAGATCGAGATCGCCTTCCTCGAAGCCGGCTTTGCCCGCCTGCTCGGGGTCGAACAGCGCGTCGGCGATGCCGCGCTTCCGCTCCTGAAGGTCGAGCATCCGCTCCTCGACCGTGCCCGCGGCGATCAGCTTGTAGACGAAGACCGGCTTGTCCTGGCCGATGCGGTGGGCGCGGTCCGTCGCCTGATCCTCGACCGCCGGGTTCCACCAGGGATCATAGTGGATCACGGTGTCCGCCGCGGTCAGGTTGAGGCCGACGCCGCCCGCCTTGAGGCTGATCAGGAACAGCGGTACCTCGCCCGCCTGGAAGCGCTGCACCGGTGTCGCGCGGTCGACCGTGTCGCCGGTCAGCTCGACATACTCGATCCCGTCCTTCGCCAGCTCCTCCTTGATGAGGGCGAGCATCGAGGTGAACTGCGAGAAGAGCAGCACGCGGCGCCCTTCCTCGACGAGGCCCGGCAGCATCTCCATGAGGTGCTCCAGCTTGGCGCTGCTCTTGACCCGCTTCGCCTTGTCCAGCTTCACGAGGCGCGGATCGCAGCTGGCCTGACGGAGCTTCAGGAGCGCATCGAGGATCAGGATGTGGCTGCGCGCCAGCCCCTTGGCCGCGATCTCCCGGCGCACGCGGTCGTGCATCGCGAGGCGCAGCGTCTCGTAGAGGTCGCGCTGATCGCCGGCGAGGTCGATGCGCCTGACGATCTCGCTCTTGGGTGGAAGGTCCGCCTCGACCTCGCTCTTGGTGCGGCGCAGGATGAACGGCTTGACCCGGCGCGCCAGCAGCATCCGGCGCTCGGCATCCCCTCTCTTCTCGATCGGCGTGCGGAAGACGCGGTTGAACAGCTTGGTGTCGCCCAGCAGGCCCGGCATCAGGAAGGCGAACTGCGACCACGCCTCGCCCAAGTGGTTCTCGACCGGCGTGCCGGTGAGGCACAGCCGGTGCCGCGCCTTCAGGCGGCACGCCATCTGCGTCGCCTTCGCCGCGGGGTTCTTGATCGCCTGCGCCTCGTCGAGCACGACGGCGTGCCAGTCGACCGCGGCGAGCGCGTCGGCGTCGCGCACCAGCAGGGGATAGGTCGTCAGCGCGAGGTCGGCCTCGCCGACCGCGGCGAACGCGGCGAGACGCTGCGGCCCGTGCAGCTTCAGCACGCGGAGGTCCGGGGCGAAGCGCGCCGCCTCGGCCTCCCAGTTCGGCACGAGGCTCGTCGGGCAGACCACGAGGCACGGCCGGTCGAGCCGCCCGGCCCGCTTTTCCGCGAGGATATGGGCAAGCGCCTGCAGCGTCTTGCCCAGCCCCATGTCGTCGGCGAGGATGCCGCCCAGCCCGTTGGCGCCGAGGAACTGAAGCCAGTTCAGCCCCTCGCGCTGGTAGGGCCGGAGCGTGGCGTTGAGGCCGTCCGGAACCGCCGCTTCGGCAACGCCGCTTGCCGCCACGGCACGCAGACGGTCGGCCAGCGACCGCAGGCGCTCGCCGCCGAGCCAGCGCAGACGCGTCGCTTCCGCGATCGCCGCAAGGCCGTCGGCATGCGCCACCGAGATGTCGAGGAACCGCCCGTCGCGCAGCGCGCCGGCATCGAACAGCTCGACGAGCACGCCGAGGATCGCCTTGATCCGCTCGAACGGCAGCGCGACCGCACGGCCGTCCGGCAACCGGCCGTAGACGACGCCGTTCACCGCAAGGCTGTCGAGCGCTCCGGGCATTGTCGGATCGCGCAGCCGCTTGATGGCATCGACCAGCAGCGGCAGCAGGGCAACCCGCTCGCCTTCCGCCTCGATGCCGAGATCGAGCGAGAACCACCATCCCTGCTCTTCGTCGCCGCCTTCCGCGCCGCCGTCCACCCGCGCCATCCAGTCGCCGTCGGCGGCCAGGATCACGCCATGCTGGAAGTCGGGTTCGATCGCGATGCGCCACCCCTGCGCCGTCAGCGCCGGCACCGTCCTGTGCACAAAGTCCAGCCACCGGTTGTCGCCCGCGCCGTCCAGGAATTCGAGCGCAAGCCCCGTCTTCTTGCGGCCGAAGACTTTCGGGTCGTATCCCTTTTCGAGGCCGCAGCGGTTCAGGGTCTGTATCGCCGCCCTTTCGGCGGCGAGGTTCCTGCGCTCGATGATGACTTTGTTTCCCTCGACGCGGCGCTTCTCCTCGGGCGGCTTGTCGGGCGCGATCTCCTTCCCGTCATAGTCGAAGGTGAGGAACGCGATGTCGGTCAGTTGCAGCGAGGAGGATTTGCGCGACCCCCAATAGCCGTAGGTCGACGCGTGCCGCCGGGTGACCAGCCGCAGACAGGGCACCGGCTGTTTCTCGACGACCTCTTCGACGATCTCGGTGTGCGGCAGCGGGATCGGCAGATCCGGAAGCTTCGCGCGCAGCGAGCGCGCGAAGGCAGCCGCCTGATGCGGCGCGATCGGCGGCGCTTCGAGCAGCGGCCCGATCAGGTGCTCCGGCAACCCGACATCGAGCGGACCGCACTCCCAGGATGCGGTATCGACGTACCATGGCTGCGCGCAGGGCAGCACTTTTTCCGACGCCCGGCGTCCGACAGGAATCGCGACCTGGAACCCGGTGCTCGTCAGTTCCCAGGAAAGCTGCCCCTCGCGGGCCGGCCCGAGCCGCAGCGGCGGATTGTCCTTGCTCCGCCAGTGGCACCGGCCGGTCGCCAGGACCTGCTGCATGAAAAGCCGGATCATCGCCGGGTTGTCCGGCAGGTCGTTGGAACCGCCGTAGGAGTAATAAGTCCGTCCCGCCGACCACAGGCGACCGATCACTATGTCTTCCGGCCCGAACGCTTGCGGCGGCGAGGGAGCGGTCAGCGTTCCCATGACGTAGCTCTGGCCCGCGGTCCAGCCGCCGCCTTTCTTCGGCCGCACCACCAGCGGCTTCACCGCGAGACGCGGCCGGTCGTTGCGGGTCGCGACGTCGAGGATGAAGAGCACTCGCGCGGCCTCCGTCGACCGGTTCGCCGCCGGTTGCGCCGCCCGCTTGGCGAGCGTTCCGAACCACACGGCGAGCGGTCCGGCCAGCGGATCGGGCGCCGGCGGAGACGGCGTGCGCCTTGCCTTGAGATCGACATACGCGAGGCCGGACAGCGTGCCTTGGCCCTGTCCGCGTTCGCGCAGCACCTGAAGCATCACCGCCGCGACGTGCTTGCAATCCACGCCCATCGGGCATGTGCAGCTGCCGTCGAGGTAATCGCCGGACACTGGATCGATCTCGACATCGACCCTGTACGGCGTGCGGCGGCTGCCCCGGACCAGCCCGGTGATGCCGCCGCCCTCCCTGTCGACGCGGACGTCGACGACCCGCCCTTCACGCTGATACAGATCCCCGCGTTCGAGAGAGCTGGCGGGCATGGCCCCCACTACGCGGTCGTAGGAAAGCGGCAGCGCATCGTCCATGCAGGCACCGTCGGTTTGTCTCGGCCGCGTTGCGGCGCATCGAGCCGAATCGGGCGCAGCATAGGAGTCGCTGCCGATACGGTCGAGACGGAAGCCGGTTCTTATCGACGGAAAGCCGTTTCGCTGTCCGTCCTTCAGACCGTCGCCGTGATCCGCGGCCCCGGCGGAATGGCGGGACCGCCGAGATCGGCGGCGGCGACGTAGATCAGGGCGAGGAGCGCGATCAGCAGGCCGCAGGCGGTGGCGTAGACGAGGAGCGCGCGCCGGATGTCCTGCGGCGTCGCGCGGGCGCGGCCGTCGCCTATCCAAGGATCCTCGGCGACGTGGCCGGAATAGCGGCGCGGTCCGGCGAGCGCGAGTCCGAGGGCGCCCGCCATCGCCGCCTCCGGCCAGCCGGCATTGGGCGAGCGGTGCTTGCCGGCATCGCGCCACATCGTCGCCAGCGCCTTGCCGGGCGCGGCGCGCGGCACGATCGCGGCGGCGGTCGCGACGAGCAGTCCCGACAGCCGCGCCGGCACGAAATTGACGAGATCGTCGAACCGCGCCGCCGCCCAGCCGAAGGCGCGGTAGCGCGGCGACAAGTGCCCGATCATGCTGTCGAGCGTGTTGGCCGTCTTGTAGGCGAGGATTCCCGGCAGGCCGAACAGCGCATACCAGAAGGCGGGCGCCACGACGCCGTCGCTGAAATTCTCGGCGAGGCTCTCGATGCCGGCGCGGGCGACGCCGTGCGCGTCGAGGCTGTTCGGATCGCGGCCGACGATATGGCTCACCGCCTCGCGGCCGGCGGCGAGCCCGTCCGTGCCGAGAGCCCGCTCGACCGCCGCGACATGGTCGAACAGGCTGCGCTGCGCGAGCAGCACCGCCACGAGCGCCAGTTCGGCCACCCAGCCATAGTCGAACTGCCGGCAGAAAGCTGCGAGCGCCAGCCCGACGAGGACGGAAGCCGCGATCAGCGCCGCGACGGTGATGACGCCGCGGGCGAACCGGTCGCGCTCGCTGCGCTTGTCCCGGTTCAATCTACGTTCCAGTGTACCGACGGCGCTGCCGATCAGCACGACCGGGTGCGGCACGACGCGGAACAGCACGGGCATTTCGCCGGCGCAGGCATCGACGAGCAGCGCGACGGCGAGAAGAAGCAGCGGCGAAGCGCCGCCGACGCTTGAGAGGGCTGGCAGGAGCATTGCCGCGGAGCATCCGCCGCGCTACGTCGTGACGTCAAGACGCAGGCGGCGACGGCAGCAACAGCACGGGGAGCAAGCCATGACGAAGACCGGGGTGATGGTGTGCGGCCATGGCAGCCGCGATGCCGACGCGATGCGCGAATTCCAGCTCGTTGCCGCCGGGATCCGCGAGCGGCTGCCGCAGTACGAGATCGAGAGCGGCTATCTCGAATTCGCGCGGCCGATGATCCGCGAAGGACTCGACGCGCTGGCGGCGCGCGGCATCGACCGTATCCTCGCCGTGCCCGGCATGCTCTTCGCGGCGACCCATGTGAAGAACGACCTGCCCTGGGAGATCAACACCTTCGCGGCCGAGCACCCCGGCATCGAGGTGAAGTTCGGGCGCGACCTCTCGATCGACCCGAAGCTGCTGCAGGCGGCGTCCGACCGGATCGCCTCGGCCGAAGCGGGGCTGCCGCCGGCGCCGCGGAGCGAGAGCCTGCTCGTCGTCGTCGGGCGCGGCACCAACGACCCCGACGCCAACTCGAACATCGCCAAGGTCGCCCGCATGCTTTGGGAGGGCATGGGGTTCGGCTGGGCCGAGACCGCGTTCAGCGGCGTCGCCCATCCGCGCGTCGACGCGGCACTGAAGCGCGCCGCCCGCCTGGGCTTCCGGCGCATCGTCGTGTTCCCCTACTTCCTCTTCACCGGCATCCTGGTGAAGCGGATCTATGAGCAGACCGACCTCGTCGCCGGCCTGTTCCCGGAGATCGAGTTCGTCAAGGCGCCGTACCTGCGCGACCACCCGCTAGTGCTCGACGCCTTCGCCGACCGGGTGACGGAGATCGAGACCGGCAGCCCGGCGATGAACTGCCAGCTCTGCAAGTACCGCGCGCAGGTCGTCGGATACGAGGAGGAGGCCGGCGCCGTGCAGGCCGGCCACCACCACCACGTGCGCGGCGTCGGCACGGACGAGGACCATGCGCACGGCCACGCGCATGGTCACCACCATCATCACGGCGACGATCACCACCATCATGCGCACTCGCATAGCCCTGCCCACTCTCACGGTCACGGCGACGGGCATCGCCACGACGGGCACAAGCACGGACATGACCATGGCGAGCACCACGATCATGGTCGCGGCCACGGAGCGCAGCGCGCCAAATGAGCAGGTGGGCTGACCGGGACGGGAGCGGCCCTTGCCGCTGTTCGACGCTTACCTGATCGTCGACTGGAGCGCCGCCGCGGTGCCGCGGCGCGGCCCCGACAGCATCTGGTTCTGCCATCTCGTCCGGACGGCGGACGGCGACGGCGGCGGCCGGCTGCACGAGGCGGCGATCGAGAACCCGCCGACGCGGCGCGAGGCCGAAGCGGCGCTCGCCGGGCGGCTCACCGACGATCTGGCGGCCGGGCGCGCGACGCTGATCGGCTTCGATTTCCCGATCGGCTATCCCGCCGGCTTCGCCGCGCGCCTTGCCGGGCCGGATGCCGCCGAAGGCGCGGCGGATTGGCGGACCGTCTGGCAAGCGATCGACGCGCTGCTGGAGGACGGCCCGGACAACGCGAACAACCGGTTTGCCGCCGCCGCCGAGCTGAACCGCCGCGCCTCCGGCGCGCTCTTCCCGTTCTGGGGCTGTCCGGCGCACCGCGCCGGACCGCACATCGCGCCGACGAGCCATCGCGCCTGGGACCGCGAGGGGCTGGCCGAGAAGCGGCTCACGGAGGAGCGCATCGTCGGGCCGCAACCGACCTGGAAGCTCTACGGCAACGGCTCCGCGGGCGGTCAGGCGCTGACCGGCATCCCGATCGTGCGCCGCCTGCGCGAACACCCGGCAATCGCCGGGGCCGCCCGCGTGTGGCCGTTCGAGACCGGCCTCCGCGCTCCCGATCCGGCGAAGGGCAGCGGGCGGATCGTCTTCGCCGAAATCTATCCGTCCCTCGTCGAGCCCCATCCCGCTCCCGGAGAGGTCAAGGACAGCGCCCAGGTCCGCGCCCTCGCCCGCCGCTTCGCCGAGCTGGACGCCGCGGATAAGCTGGCGGCGCTGTTCGCGGGCGATCCCGCGCTGACGGATGGGGAGCGGACACGGGTGGAGCGCGAAGAGGCATGGATACTGGGCGTCACGGACGGCCAGCGGCGCGCGGCGACGCCGAGGCTGGCGATGCGCAAACGGAAATCTGCCACCGACATCATCCCCTCCCCCCTTGCGGGGGAGGGTCAGGGTGGGGGGTATAACCGCACGACGGTTGGCGTGAGTCCCCCCGCCCCAACCCTCCCCCGCAAGGGGGGAGGGGGAAGTGCGACAGGACACGACGAGAAAACACCCTCTCCCCTCGGCGAGAGGGACGGGGTGAGGGGGCATGCAGCTGCCCCCGACCTCTCCCCCTCACCCTCCCGGCCTGCGGCCGGGCCCCTTCCTCTCCCCAAGGTGCGAGGGGAAGAAAAGTACGCCTACCTCCGCGACCCCACGGCGATCTACCGGCGCTCCTTCGCGCTGATCCGGGCGGAGACGGATCTGTCGCGGCTGCCGCCGGATCTGCACCCGCTGGCGCTGCGGATCGTCCATGCCGCCGGCGATCCCGGCATCGTCGCCGCCCTCGCATGGTCGGACGGCGCCGCCGAGACCGGCCGGGCGGCGCTCCGTGCGGGCGCGCCGGTGCTGGCCGACGCCGAGATGGTCGCGCACGGCATCATCCGGCGGCGGCTGCCGGCGGCGAACCCGGTGCTCTGCACGCTCGGCGACCTAGCGGTGCCGGACCTCGCCCGCGATCTCGGCACGACCCGTTCGGCCGCCGCGGTCGAGCTGTGGCCGCCGCATCTCGCGGGCGCGGTGGTTGCGATCGGCAACGCGCCGACCGCGCTCTTTCACCTGCTGGAGATGATCGAGTCCGGCACCGCGCCGCGCCCGGCACTGGTCCTCGGCTTTGCGGTGGGCTTCGTCGGCGCCGCGGAATCGAAGGATGCGCTGATCGGCAACCGGCTCGGCCTGCCGTTCGTCGCGCTCGCCGGGCGGCGCGGCGGCAGCGCGATGGCGGCGGCGGCGGTGAACGCGCTCGCCGCGCCCTTGGAGGACGAGGCGGCATGAGCGCGGCGCATCATCCCTGGCTCTCGATCGTCGGCATCGGCGAGGACGGGCTCGACGGCCTGTCCGGCGCGGCGCGGGCGCTGGTGGCGACGGCCGAAACGCTGGTCGGCGGAGCACGGCACCTTGCGATGGTGCCGCCGGCCGCGACGGACGCGGCGGAGCGGATGATTTGGGCGACGCCGCTTTCGGAGACGGTCGAGGCGATCGCGGCGCGGCGCGGGCGGCGGGTCGTCGTGCTCGCGACCGGCGACCCGCTCTGGTACGGGATCGGCGTCACGCTGGCGCGCCGCTTCCCGCCGGATGAAATGACCGTGCTGCCGCAGCCCGGCGCCTTCTCGCTCGCCGCGGCGAAGCTACTGTGGCCGCTCGCGCGCTGCGCGACGCTGACCGTGCACGGAAGGCCGCTCGACAGGATCCTCTTGCATCTGGCACCCGGCGCGCGGCTGCTGCTGCTGTCGCACGACGGCGGCACGCCGAACCGGATCGCGGCGCTGCTGCGCGAGCGCGGCTGGGGGCCGAGCGTGCTGACCGTGCTGGAGCGGCTCGGCGGGCCGGACGAGGCGGTGGCAGGCGGCATCGCCGCCGACGCGTGGCGGGACCGGCGCTTCGGAGACCTCAACATCGTCGCGGTCGAATGCCGGGCCGGTCCCGCGGCGCAGCCCTTGTCGCGGCTCGCCGGGCTGCCCGACGATGCGTTCGAGCATGACGGCCAGATCACCAAGCGCGAGGTGCGCGCGGCGACGCTGGCCGCGCTCGCGCCGCTGCCGGGAGAGCGTCTGTGGGACGTCGGCGCTGGCTGCGGGTCGATCGCGATCGAGTGGCTGCGCTCCGCGCCGCGGATGGAGGCGGTCGCGGTCGAGAGCCGGCCGGAGCGTTGCGCGATGATCGCGCGGAACGCCGCCGCGCTCGGCGTCTCCGACCTTGCCGTGGCGTCGGGCCGCGCGCCGGACTCGCTCGACGGGTTGCCGGCGCCGGACGCGGTGTTCGTCGGCGGCGGCGCCAGCGATCCCGCGGTGCTGGAGCGGTGCTGGGCGGCGCTACGGTCCGGTGGCCGGCTGGTCGCCAACGCCGTCACGATCGAGGGCGAGGCGGCGCTCCTCGCATGGCAGGCGGCGCACGGCGGCGACCTGACCCGCATCGCCGTCTCCCGTGCCTCCCCGATCGGCCCCTATCTCGGCTGGCGCCCGCTGATGCCGGTAACGCAGCTCGCGGTGGTGAAATTCTGATACTGGCCGAACTTTTAGAGCACCCGGCTCGACAACGTGAGCCCTTTCTAACGTAGGGGCGGCCCTTGGGCCGCCCACGGGCGCCGCAAGCGACGCCCCTACAGTTAGGAGCACTCAAGCCCGGTGCCCCTCGTATCAATCCCCCAGGTACCGCGCCTGGAGGTGCCGCTCGTAGATGGCGGTGTCGAGCGGGCGGCCGGTCGCCTGCTCGACCAGTTCGGACGTCGAGAGAGACGAGCCCTTGCCGTGGACGTGGGTGCGCAGCCAGGACAGTAGCGGGGCGAAGTCGCCGCGGCCGATCGATGGGAGGATCGACGGATCGCTCCGCTTCGCCGCGTCGAAGAGCTGGGCCGCGATCATCGCGCCCATCGTGTAGGTCGGAAAATAGCCCCAGGCGCCGTCGTACCAGTGGATGTCCTGGAGGCAGCCCAGCCGGTCATCCGGCGGCGCGATGCCGACGAGGTCGCGCATGCCGTCGTTCCAGGCGCCCGGCAGATCGTCGAGCGCGAGGTCGCCGGCGATCATCGCCCGCTCCAGCCGGTAGCGCAGGATCACGTGCGCCGGATAGGTCACCTCGTCGGCGTCGACGCGGATCAGGCTGCGCTCGACCCGCGTGTTGAGGCGATAGAGGTTGTCCGCCTCCCAGGCCGGCCCGGAGCCGCCGAACGCCTCGCGCAGCAGCGGCGCGACGAAGCCGGCGAACTCGCGGCTGCGGCACGCCTGCATCTCGATCAGCAGCGACTGGCTCTCGTGCATCGCCATGCCGCGGGCGTCGCCGACCGGCTGGCGCCGCCATGCCGCCGGCAGGCCGCGCTCGTAGAGGGCGTGCCCGGTCTCGTGCAGCACACCCATCAGGGCGCCGGAGAAATCGTCCTCGTCGTAGCGCGTCGTGATGCGGACGTCGTCCGGCGTACCGCCGCAGAACGGGTGCAGGCTGACGTCGAGGCGCCCATGCGCGAAGTCGAATCCGAGACGCTCCATCAGACCGGCGCCGAGCGTCCGCTGCGTCTCGGCAGGAAACGGACCCTGCGGCGCGACCGGCCGGGGCCGCAACGCCTGCCGGTCGATCGCCGCCGCGATCAGGCCGGGCAGGAAGCGCGCCAGCTCGCCGAACAGGCGATCGATCTCGGCGGCGCGGCCGTCCGGCTCGTACTCGTCGAGCAGCGCGTCGTACGGCGAGACGCCGAGCCGCGACGCCTTCGCCGCCGCGACCTCGCGCACGAGGCCGAGCACGGTGCGCAGGTACGGGAGCACCGCGGCATAATCGCCGGCCGGGCGCGCCTGCCGCCATGCCTGCTCGCAGACCGAGCACGCCTTGGAGAAGGCCTCGACGAGGTCGGACGGCACCGCGGTCGCGTGCAGCCAGCGCCGTCGCATCTCGTGCAGGTTGGCGCGCCGCCAGGAATCGAGATCGCCGTTCCGCGTCTCGGCCGCGTCGATGAGGTCGGCGACTCGCGGGTCGATCAGCGCCTCGTGGCTGACGACGCGCAACGTCGCGAGCTGCTCGGCACGCGCCTCGGCGGCGCCGGGCGGCATTGTCGTCGCGTTGTCCCAATGGAGGATCGCCGCGGCTTCTTGGAGCGCGCCGATGCGGCGGAAGCGGGTCTCAAGCGTCGCATAGGAGGACATCGTGGCGGCGGCATCGGTCATGTCGGAGCCGTTCCCTTCTCGGCGGGTGCGCTACTGCTACTGCTGCGTCGATGGTACAGGATGTAGATCACCAGGAGCGCCGCGGCGAGCGCGTACCACGTAATCGCGTATTGCAGATGGTTGTTCGGCAGGTCGAGCACCGTCGTCCCGCCGCGAGGCCAGCCGCCGGGGTTGGGCGCCGGTCCGGCATCGACATAGAACGGCAGCACGTCCTGGAGGCCCCGCGCCTTGGCCATCGCGTCCGGCTCGAGACGCAGCCAGATATTCGTGCCGGGGTTGTCCGCAGGCATGTACCACGGCCGCCCAGCCTCCGGCGGCAGACGCAGCAGCCCTTCCACCTCGACGCGGCCCGGCACCTCGCTCTGGGGACGCGTCGCCGGGCTGCGCATCTCGTACGGCACGAAGCCGCGGTTGACGAGCACGATGCGCCCGGTCCCGTCATCCAGGCGCAGCGGCGTCACGATATGGAAGCCGGAGTCGCCGTTCTCGGCGGTCGCGACGACGTCGAACTCGTCCTCATGGAGGAAGGTGCCGGCGGCATGCACGTGACGGAGGTCGAGCCGCGTGGCCTCGTCGAGCGTCGCCGGCAGATCGATCGGCGGCGCGGCGACGGCGGCGGCGCGCGCCGCGATCAGCCCTTCCTTCCAGTACAGGCGCTCGACCTGCCACGTGCCGAGCCCGACCAGGATCAGCAGCGCGGGAATGGTGAAGAGAGTCGGCCAGAGCCGCGGATGGAAGCGCATCTGTGCCCTCGGACGGGCGCGGGTGAGTTCAGCGCCGCTCGGCGCCGAGGTCGCGATGGCGGAACTGCTCGGCGATCAGCCACGCCTTGATGACGCGGAGCATCCAGATCGCGCCGCCGATCGTCAGCGGAAACCAGAGGAGAGCGTGGACCCAGATCGGCGGCTCGAACCGGAACTCGACCCAGAAGGCGAGCGCGGTGACGATCGCGCCGAGGATCAGAATGACGAACACCGCCGGCCCGTCGCCGGCATCCTGCTTGGAGAGATCAAGGCCGCAGACCGGGCAGCGCTCGGCGACGGTCAGCATGCCGGAAAAGAGAGCGCCGCGCCCGCAACGCGGGCAGCGGCAGAGGAGACCGGCGATCGGCGGAGACAGCGGCGCGTAGGGAGCACCGCTGCCGCCGCTTGCATTATCGGGTGAGTTCGCCGTCAGGGTGCCGCCGCGGCGCCGGCGTCACCGCCCCACCAGTAGACGCAGATGAACAGGAATAGCCAGACCACGTCGACGAAATGCCAGTACCACGCCGCGGCCTCGAAGCCGAAATGGTGGTTCGGCTTGAAGTGGCCGGCGCGGGCGCGGAAGAAGCAGACGATCAGGAAGATCGTGCCGACGATCACGTGGAACCCGGTCGCCATGAAGAAGGTCGATGGGTAGATGCCGTCCTTGAAGCCGAAGGCGGCGTGCGCGTACTCGAACGCCTGCAAGCTGGTGAAGCAGAGGCCGAGGATGATCGTGATGCCGAGGCCGCGCAGCATGTTCTTGCGGTCGTTCTCGATCAGCGCGTGGTGCGCCCAGGTCACGGTCGTGCCGGAGAGCAGCAGGATCATCGTGTTGAGGAACGGCACCTCGAACGGGTCGAACGGCCGGATCCCCTTGGGCGGCCAGAACCCGCCGGTCGCCTCCTTCGGGAACAGGCTGGCGTCGAAGAACGCCCAGAAGAACGCGGCGAAGAACATCACCTCGGAGGCGATGAACAGCGCCATGCCGTAGCGCAGGCCGATCTGCACGACCGGCGTGTGCTGGTGCCGGAACGTCGCTTCTTTGACGACGTCGCGCCACCACATGAACATCATGCCGAGCACGGCGAGGAAGCCGAGGACCATCAGCCACGCGCCGCCGCCGTGCATGAAGATGACGCCGCCGATCGCGAGCGTGCCCGCGGAGACCGCACCGACCAGCGGCCACGGGCTGGGGTCGACGAGGTGATACTGGTGCTTCGGCCCGTGATGCGCCGGGGCGGGAGTGCCGGCGCCGGTGGCCGGTGAGGCGTGCGTCGTATCGGTCATCGCGAAGGCTCTCTAGGCTCGAATCAGTTGATCGCGGCCGGCGGCCGGGCGGCATCCGCGACGGGGCGCGGCTCGGACTTTGCTCGGAACATCGTGTAGGACAGGGTGATCGTCCGGACGTCCTTGGTGTTCGGGTCCGTCAGGATAGACGGGTCGACGAAGAACGACACGGGCATATCGACGCTGGCGCCTGCGGCCAGATGCTGCTCATCGAAGCAGAAGCACTGGATCTTGTCGAAATAGGCGCCGGCCTTGAGCGGCGTGACGTTGAAGGTCGCCGCCGCGACGGTATCGCGGCCGGACTTGTTCTCGGCGTGGTAGGCGATCAGCGTCTGCTCGCCGGGCCGCACCTTCACCTCGCGCTGCAGCGGCCGGAACTCCCAGCCCAGGTCGCCTGCCGTGTCGGCGTTGAAGCGGACGGTGATCAGCGGCTCGCCCGCGGCGCCGCCGGGCGCCGCCGCCGCCCGCTGCGTCGTGCCGTCGTAGCCGGTGGCCTCGCAGAACATCCGGTAGAGCGGGACGGCGGCGAAGGACAGCCCGACCATCGCCACGACCACGGCGACGAGGCTGCCGACGACGATGCCGTTGCGGCGGCCGGCCGGCGGGCGGTTTCCGTTGCGCGATCCGCTCATCTCATCCGCTCATCTTGGCGATGGTGATCGCATAGAACAGCACGACCAGGGCGACCAGCACGGCGAGCAGCGCGTAGTTCCTGGTGCGCTGCTGCCGGCGCCTTGCGTCGTTCGAATCGCTGCTGCTCATCGCGGCGCTTCCCATCCCGTCCTCACGCGCCGAGGCCGGCTAGACCCGGCGCGCGGTCGGCGATCAGCAGGGCGAAGAGCAGGAACAGGTAGAGGATCGAGAAGCCGAACATCCGCTTCGCCGCGGTATCGCCGTCGGTCTCGGCCCAGACCCGCCACGCGGCCAGCGTGAACAACGCGCTCAGCACGATGGCGGTCGCGCCGTAGACCCAGCCGGCGAGTCCGAGCAGCGCCGGCGCCACGGCCAGCGGCCACAGGATCAGGGTATAGAGGATCATCTGGCGCTTGGTCTCGCGTGCTCCGGCGACCACCGGCATCATCGGCACGCCAGCCTTCGCGTAGTCGCCGGCGCGGTACAGCGCGAGCGCCCAGAAATGCGGCGGCGTCCAAAAGAAGATCAGCGCGAAGAGCGCGAGCGCGCCGAGCCCGACATCGCCGGTCACCGCCGCCCAGCCGACCATCGGCGGGAAGGCGCCCGCGGCGCCGCCGATCACGATGTTCTGCGGCGTCCGCCGCTTCAGCCACATCGTGTAGACGAAGACGTAGAACGCGATGGTGAACGCGAGCAGCGCCGCCGCGACCCAGTTGACCGCGAGCCCCATCACCAGCACCGACCCGGCCGCCAGGACGCAGCCGAAGCCGAGCGCTTCGCCCGGATGCATCCGCCCGGCCGGCAGCGGCCGGCCCGCGGTGCGCCGCATGACAGCGTCGATGTCGCGGTCGTACCACATGTTGATCGCGCCCGACGCGCCGGCTCCGACGGCGATGCACAGCACCGCGACGAAGGCGAGGATCGGGTGCAGCTCTCCGGGCGCCAGATACAGCCCGGTGAAGCCGGTGAACACCACGAGCGACATGACGCGCGGCTTCAGCAGCGCGACGTAGTCGGCGACGTCCGCCCCCACGTACTGGGGGCGGACGTCCGCGGCGGGAGCAGCAGCCGCGGCGGCAGCGTAGTCGGCGGAAGCGATGTCGGTCACCGGCGTGACCTCCTCGTTCTTCTCAGTGGCCGCTGCCTTCGGTGATCACCGGCAGCTCTTCGAATGTATGGAACGGCGGCGGCGAGCTGACGGTCCATTCGAGCGTCGTCGCTCCCTCGCCCCAGTAATTGGCGCCGACGCGGCGCCCGGCGAACAGCGTGTGCAGCGCCGTGAACACGAAGAACAGCGTCGAGGCGAAGGCGATGTAGGCGCCGATCGACGCGACCATGTTCCACCCGGCGAACGCCTCCGGGTAATCGGCGTAGCGCCGCGGCATGCCCGACAGGCCGAGGAAGTGCATCGGGAAGAAGGTCAGGTTGACGCCGATGAAGGTCGTCCAGAAATGGATCTTCCCGAACGTCTCGTTGTACTGCCGGCCCGTGATCTTGCCGATCCAGTAGTAGAACCCGGCGAACAGCGCGAACACGGCGCCGAGCGACAGCACGTAATGGAAGTGCGCGACGACGTAGTAGGTGTTGTGCAGGACGATATCGAGGCCGCCGTTGGCCAGCACGACGCCGGTGACGCCGCCGACGGTGAACAGGAAGATGAAGCCGCAGGCGAACAGCATCGGCGTC
>DASWRT010000239.1:0-11520 GCA_036403035.1 Allostellaceae bacterium
TGCGTCAGGCGCACGCCGGTCGCATGACGGATCGCGTTGAGGATCGCCGGCGCGGTCGGCACCAGCGCCGGCTCGCCGATCCCCTTCGCGCCATAGGGGCCGAGTGGGTCGGGATCCTCGATCAGGAAACACTCGATCGGCGGCACGTCGCCGACGGTCGGGATCAGGTAGTCGTGCAGGTTCTCGGTGCGGCCGGGGAGGTATTCCTCCATCAGCGCGAGCCCGAGCCCTTGCGCGACGCCGCCGTGGATCTGCCCCTCGACCTGCGTCGGGTTGACGGCGCGGCCGACATCGTGCGCCGCGACGATGCGCCGGACGTCGACCGAGCCGAGCCCGAGATCGACCGCGACCTCGGCGATCTGCGCCGCGAAGGCGTAGGAGGCGTAAGGGATACCCTGCCCGTCCGCATCGAGCATCGTCGTCGGCGGATCGAACGTGCCGGCGCCGGTCAGTACGTCTCCGGTCAGGTTCGAGGCCGGCAGCTCGGAAAGGTCGATCGTCCGCTGCTCGCCGCCGGCCTCGCGGACAAGGATGCGCCCGTCACCGATCTCGATCCGCGCGCCCTCGCCGGCTCCGGCCCGCTCCAGGATCTGCCGCCGCAGATCCTCGCCCGCCCGCTTGACGGCGGCGCCGGATATGAAGGTCTGGCGCGAGGCCGAGGTCTTTCCGGCATCGGCCGTCCGGTCGGTGTCGCCGCAGACCAGCCGGAACTGCGAGGCCGGGATGCCGAGAGCGTCGGCGCAGATCTGCACCATGATGGTGTTCGAGCCCTGGCCGATATCGACCGCGCCGTTGTAGAGCGTCACGACGCCGTCGCGGTCGACGCCGACGCGCATCGTCGACGGGTTCGACATCGAGGTGTTGCCGATCCCGTACCACATGCAGGCGAGGCCGACGCCGCGCCGCTCGACTCCGCTCTCCTGCGCCGCGTTGAACGCCTCCGCCGCGGCGCGTGCGGCCTGCCAGCGCGGGCGCAACGCATCGAGGCAGGCGGCGATGCCGACGCTTGCCTGGAGCACATGGCCGGTCGCCGTCGCGTTGCCCCGGCGCAAGGCGTTGCGGTGGCGGAACTCCAGCGGATCGAGGCCGAGCGTCAGCGCCACCTCGTCCATCAGGCTCTCGGTCGCGACCGCGGTCTGCGGCACGCCGAAGCCGCGGAAGGCGCCGGACGGCGGGCCGTTGGTGTAGACGGCGCGGCTGGTCGCGCGGACCGCCGGCACGACGTAGGGACCGCTCGCATGCACCGGGACGCGGTTCGCGACGGTCGGCCCCCAGGAGGCATAAGCGCCGGTGTCGAAGTCGCCGTGGAAGTCGACCGCCAGCAGCTTCCCGTCGGCGTCGGCGGCGATCCGAGCGCGGATCGAGGCGGGATGGCGCTTCGTCGTCGAGGCCATCGATTCCGGCCGCGTATAGACGCAGCGCACGGGACGGTCGAGCAACCACGAAGCGGTCGCGATCAGCGGCTGGAGCGAGAGGTCGAGCTTGCCGCCGAAACCGCCGCCGACTGCCGAGGGGATGATCCGCACCTGCTCCTTCGCAAGGCCGAGCACCAGCGCCAGCTCGTCGCGATCCATGTAGGGCGTCTGCGTGCAGGCGAAGATCTCGATACGGTCGCCGACGCGGCGCGCGTATCCGGCCTCCGGTTCGATATAGGCATGCTCGACGAAACCCGTCCGGAACTCGCCCTCGGCAATCGCCGCCGCCGTGGCGAATGCCGCCTCGACATCGCCGCTGAGGACGCGGCCTGAGGTCAGCACGTTGTCGGGATGCGCCGCATGCAGCACCGGTGCACCCGGCGCAAGCCCTGCCTCGACGCCGACGAGCGGCGGGCGTGGCGTCCAGGCGATCGGGATCTCGTCGTCGGCGATCGCATCGATCGTCGCCTTGTCGCCGACCAGCGCCAGCAACGCCTCGCCGCGGTAGCGGACGACGCCGTCCGCGAGCACCGGCTGATCCTTGATGTCGGGATAGATGCCGAACCCGTTCGAGCCGGGAATGTCGGCGGCGGCCAGCACGCGGACGAGGCCGGGATATCTCTGATGCAGCGGCGCGAGGTCGCCGACGGCGAAGGTCGCGCTGGCATGAGGCGAGCGCACGGCGCGCAGCCACAGGGTATCGGTGGGCGCCTCGTCGGCGCCGTACCGCTCCGTGCCGTCGAGCTTCGGCACGCCGTCGGTCTTCGCCATCCGCGCGCCGACAGCGCGGCCGGCGGCCGGCATCGGCAGGTCGCCCTCGCCCGTTGCCACGTTGAGCACGGCCTCAACGATCCGGCGATAGCCGGTGCAGCGGCAGAGCACGCCGCCGAGCGCGTCCAGCGCCTCCGCCTCGGTCGGATTCGGCACGCGGGCCAGCAGGTCGCTTGCGGCGATCAGCATCCCTGGCGTGCAGATGCCGCACTGCGCGGCGCCGTGGCGAAGGAAAGCGCGCTGCAACCGGCTCAGCGCGCCGCCGGTATCGGCAAGACCCTCGACGGTCGTGACCGCCCTGCCCTCGACCTGCGCCGCCGGGACGAGGCAGGCGCAGACCTGCTCGCCGTCGAGCAGCACGGTGCAGGCGCCGCAATCGCCGGCATTGCAGCCGATCTTGGTGCCGGTGAGCCCGAGATCGTCGCGCAGCACGTCGGCCAGCCGGCGCAGCGGATCGAGGTTCAGCGCGACGGCGCGGCCGTTGACCGAGAAGGCGATAAGCGGTCGGGGGTCCTTCATTGCGCGGCAAGCTCCCTGAGCGCGCGGCGCACCAGCGTCAGCGCCGCATCGGCCCGGTACCCGGCGGTGCCGCGCGGATCGTCGATCGGCGACAGCGGCGCGAGATGCGCCGGCTCCGGCACCTCGCCGAGGGCAGGGGAGAGCGGGCGGCCGGCGAGCGCCGCCTCCAGCGCGGGCAGGCGCCGGGCGACCGGCGAACAGGCGCCGACGGCAATCCGCGCCGCGGTCACTCTGTCACCGTCCGTCTCGATCACGGCGCCGACCATCGCGATCGAGATCACCAGATAGCGCCGCGCCCCGAGCTTCAGGAACGTCGCCTGCGCCGGGCGGCGCGGCGTCGGGACGAGGATCGCCGTGACCAACTCGTCCGGGCGGCGTGCGGTGCGGCGGACTCCGGTGATGAAGGCGTCGAGCGGGACGCTGCGCCGGCCCGACCGCGAGGCCAGCTCCACGGCGGCGTCGAGCGCGAGGAGGCACGGCACGCCGTCGGCGGCGGGCGAGGCGTTGCACAGATTGCCGGCGATCGTCCCGGCGTTCTGGATCTGCACGCCGCCGACCTCGCGCGCCGCGCGCTTCAGCCCGTCGAACCACGGCGGAAGATCGCTCCGGACGATGTCGCTCCAGGTCGTCGCGGCGCCGATGCGAAGCCGGCCGCCGTCGTCCGTGATGCCGCGCAGCCCGCGCAAGGCGGTGATATCGAGCACGTCGGGAGCGCGAGCGGCCGGATGACCGACTCGGGCAGGATAGAAATCGGTCCCGCCGGCGAGGATGGTCAGCGCGTCATTCGCCGCAAGGGCGGCTACCGCCTCGTCCACCTCGGTCGGACGCAGATAAAGCGCCATGTCGTCCGGCCCACCTGCTCCGTGCCTCCCGCCGCAGCGCGGCTGAAGGCAAATTCATTCGTACACAAACATTCTAACATCCTAGCCCTGCCCCGCTGTCAAGGCTGACGCGGGCGGCGCTTCGGGAGTCAGGCCGGTACCTGCAACGGTCGCCGCCGCCTGCTCGATCGCCCAGGCGCGGAACGACGCCACCTTCGGCGACCGGAGAGCCGACTCCGGGCAGACGAGGTAGTAGCGGAACGGCGACCGTATCGCCTCCGCCAGCGGCCGAACGAGGCGGCCGGTCGCAAGGTCGTCGCCGATCAGCACGCTCGTGGCGAGCGCGACGCCCTGACCGGCGATCGCCGCCTGAAGGCTCATATGGGTATACGTAAAGCGCGGCCCGCGCGTCGCATCGACGCCGCGCGCGCCGACCGCAAGCAGCCATTTGACCCAGTCCAGCTCATGCACGCCGTTCGGATCGGGAAGGTCGTGCAGCAGCGTGTAGTGGCGCAGATCGTCCGGCACGCGCAACGGCGGTCCTTGCTCCAGCAGCCGTGGGCTGCACACCGGAAACACCTCCTCCGCCATCAGCAGCTCGCTGTGCAGGCCGGGATAGTGTCCGGCCCCGAAACGGATTCCGACGTCGATGCCGTCGCGCTGGAAATCGGCAAGCGTGACGGAGGCGACGACGCGGACCTCGACGCCGGGGCTGCGCTCGCGGAAGCTGCCGAGCCGCGGGATCAGCCAGCGCGCCGCGAGCGTCGGCAGCGTGCTGACCGACAACTCACGTCCCTCGTCGAACGCGCGGATCCGCTGGCTGACCGATTCGAGGCGATCGAGGACGTCGCGCAGTTCGGGCCAGTAGCTCTGTCCGGCATCGGTCAGCAGCACCCCGCGCGCCAGCCGCCGGAACAGGACGCATCCGAGCCAGTCCTCCAGCGCCTTCACCTGCTGGCTGACGGCGCCGGGCGTCACGTGCAGCTCCTCGGCGGCCTTGATGAAGCTGAGATGGCGGGCCGCGGCCTCGAAGGCGCGGACCGCGTTGAGCGGCGGCAGGCGGCGTGGCATGCCCCTTTATGACTTAGTTTCTCTACGCCTGCCAATAGAAAGTCTCGTTTGTCGGTTGCTTGCCGGGCAACGACATACAGGGAGGTAAGATCACAGGAGAGCCGCTATGTCCTGGACGATGACTCTGCGGAAAGTTCCTCGGGAATGCACGCCGCGGGTGATGGCGCCGCGCCGCCGCCAGCCGGCGATCGTGCGGGGAGGACGCAACATCGCGGTGGCGCTCGCCGACGCCGTTCTGGGCTGGGCCGAGCGGTCGCGCCAGCGCCGCATCCTGGGCGCGCTCGGAGACGACGCGCTCCGCGACATCGGGATTTCGCGGGCCGACGCCGACCGTGAGCTCTCCAAGCCGTTCTGGCGAACATAACGGGGCTGCGGCGGGACGGCTGGCGCAGACCGGACCGAGATGGTAAAGCCGATGGCGACCATCCGGTATCGCCATGGACAATGGACTGACCAGCAAAGCCGAATCGACAGAGCCGCGCGACGACAGCAACGGCTCGGCGGCCGAACGCCTCGGCCATCTGCGCGCCGAGATCGACGGGATCGACGACGCCATCGTCGCCCTCCTCGCCGAGCGTTTCGGCCTCGTCAGGGAGGTCGCGGCAGTCAAGCAGGCGTCCGGCCTGCCGGTCGTGGCGCCCACCCGATTCGCCGAGGTTCTCCAGAGGGTCGCCGAGACGGCCGCGTCGTTGGGGATCGATCCGGACTTCATTCGCCGCCTCTATGAGGCGATCCACGCCGAGGCCTGCCGGCTTGAGGACAAGATCGTCGATGCGGAGCAGCCGCAGTCGAGCGGAGAAAAGTCCTAACCCTGCACGAGTTCGCGGTCGGCGGTTGCGGCCTCGGCGCGGATCATTTGCCAGAGGCGGCCGTGCAGGTCCGCGAGATGCGCCTGTCCGCCGGCCGTCGTCCGCTCTCGGCGCGGCAGGTCGACCGTGACGAGGTCGCGGATCCGGCCCGGCCGTCGGGTCATCACCGCGATCCGGTCGGCCACCCGCAACGCCTCGTCGAGATTGTGCGTGACATAGACGGCGGTGGTCCGCTCGCGCGCCCAAAGCGCCAGGAATTCCTCCATCAGCAGCGCCCGCGTCTGCGCATCGAGCGCCGAGAGCGGTTCGTCGAGCA
Source organism: Allostellaceae bacterium (assembly GCA_036403035.1). Taxonomy (GTDB): domain Bacteria; phylum Pseudomonadota; class Alphaproteobacteria; order ATCC43930; family CGMCC-115725; genus DASWRT01. Next base: position 5,723 of record DASWRT010000239.1, read on the forward strand.
GCAGGATCGCCGGGCGCACGACCAGCGCACGGGCGATCCCGACGCGCTGACGCATGCCGCCGGAGAGCTGCTTCGGCAGCGCCGTCCGGAACTCCGCCAACCCCATCCGCTGCAACACGTCGGCGATCCGCGCGGTCCGTTCGGCCGCGCCGAGCGCGGCGGCGTGGTGCTCCAGCGGCAACGCGACGTTCGCCTCGACGCTGCGCCACGGCAGTAGCGCGAAGTCCTGGAAGACGTACGCGCAGGGCGTGAGGCATCCGGCCGGCGGCGCGCCCGAGACGAGCACCCGGCCGCCGGCCGGCGCCAGCAGGCCGCCGAGGATGCCGAGCAGCGTCGACTTCCCGCAGCCGGACGGACCGATGACGGCGAGGACTTCGCCCTCGCGCACCGTCAGGTCGATGCCGTCGAGGACGGGCAGATCGCCGTAGCGATGCTTCACCCCGCTTGCCGTCAGCTCCATCGTTCGGCGGCCCGCCGACGCTCGAAGCGCCTACTCGGCGGCGGCGGCCTGCCGCCGGCCGATCTGGCGCAGGCAGCGGTCGATCCACTGCTTCGTGAGCTTCTCCTGCACGCCGTTCTGTCCGAGACGCCCGCGCAGATTGCCGAAATCGACGCGGTCGAGGCTCTGGTCCTGGTTGAAGCAGGAGAACACCACGGTCTCGATCCCGGTCGCCGGGTCCTTCTGGACCTGGAGGCACTGCGCGCAGATCTCCTTCATCATGCATTGCATCGGCGAGTTGATCGAGCCGATCGCGACATGGCCCGGCTTCAGCCGCTGCGCCAGGACGCCGTGCCGGGCACGGGCGACCGCCGCCATCATGCCGTCGGAACCGATCGCGACGATGCGGTCGGCGTCGCCGAGCGGGATCGCCTGCTCGCCGAGCCTGCCGTCGCCGTAGGACTCGATCGCCTGCACGATGTTGCCGACGAAGGCGCGGTCCTGCGGACGGGTCGGCGAGAAGCCGGGCGCCTCGTCCGAGCACCAGACGACGACATCGGCGGCCTTCTCGATCTCCGAAACCTTGTAGCGGTCGACGATCCGCTTGTAGCCGGCGAAGTAGAGCACCTTGCTCCCGGCCGCCCGCAGCGCCTGCCCGATCGAGAACAGCACCGCGTTGCCGAGCCCGCCGCCGACGAGGAGCACGGTTTCGCCGGCCGGCGTCTCGGTCGGCGTCCCGGTCGGCCCCATCAGGATCACCGGCTCGCCGGCCTGGAGGAAGGCGCAGAGGTCCGACGAGCCGCCCATCTCCAGCACGATCGTCGACAGCAGCCCCTTCTCCTTGTCGACCCAGGCGCCGGTGAGGGCGAGCCCCTCCATCGCCAGCGTCGTCCCGTCGACCCGCGTCGCCATCGTCTCGTAGTTCTGCAACCGGTAGAACTGGCCCGGCTGGAAGGCGCGGGCGGCCAGCGGCGCGCGCACCACCACCTCGACGATCGTCGGCGTCAGCCGGATCACGTCGTGGACGACCGCGCGCAGCTCGCCGTTGAGCTTGGTCACGAATTGCTCGGGCGACGGCGCCGTGGGCGCACGCTTCGCCAGCACGCGGCTCACCACCGGATAACCCTGCTTGGCGCCGCCCATCGCCTTGACGACGTTGCCGGAGAAGGACGGGTGCAGGTCGCCGAAGAAGCTGATCGCGCGGCCGTCGGGGCGCAAGCTCATCAGCACCCGCACTTCGGCCGGCTTGGAGACGCGCTCCGGCTTCGCCGGGTTGCCGTCCTCGTCGAGCGCCCGGAAATAGCGCCCGTCGAGCACGACGTTGTCCGGGTCCTCGCGGCCGAGCACGGTGTTCGGCTGCGTGCCGGCGGCAACCAGGATCGTGCGCGCCGGCAGCACCACGTTGCGGCCCGCATGCTGGTTCGGCTCGGCGCCCTTCGACGGATCGAGCGGCTGGCCGCTCACCTCCTCGGCGCGATGCTCGGTCAGGCGCAGCGCCCTGGCATGGCCGTACTGGTCGAGTTCGACCTCGGCCGGCGTCAGGCACTCGGCGAAACGGATCCCCTCCTCCATCGCCTTCGCCACCTCCTCATGGTTGAGGGTGTAGCTCGGCGCGTCGATGAGACGGCGGCGATAGGCCAGCGTGACGCCGCCCCAGCCGTTCAGCAGGCCGACGATGTCGGGCGTGCGGCCCTCCCGTTCGGCCGCCGCGCGCTCGGCGCGGATCGCCTTCGCATGGGCGATGAACTCGTCGGCGGTCTCGATCTCGGACGGCGTCCAGGCGGCGCGGACGGAAGCTTCGCCGTGCTCGGCCGTCAGCGCCTCGTACCGCACCAGGAACTTCTCGACCTGGATCGGGTAATAGGCCAGCGACTCCGTCGCGGTGTCGATCGCGGTCAGGCCGCCGCCGATCACCACCACCGGCAGCCGCACCTGGAGGTTGGCAATGCTGTCGGTCTTCGCGGCGCCGGTGAGCTGAAGCGCCATCAGGAAGTCGGACGCCTGCCGCACGCCCGGCGACAAGCCGTTCTTCATCGGCACGACGGTCGGCCGGCCGGCGCCCGCGCAGAGCGCGATGTGGTCGAACCCGAGATCGAAGGCGCTGTCGATCGTCAGCGTGCCGCCGAAGCGGACGCCGCCGGTCATGCTGAACGCCTCGCGGCGCTCCAGCAGCAGCCGGATGAGCTTCAGGAAGTTCTTGTCCCAGCGGACGGTGATGCCGTACTCGGCGACCCCGCCGAAGCCGGCCATGACGCGGTCGTCGAGCGGCTCGTAGACCTCGCTGATGTGGCGGACCGGGCGAAAGGCGACGCGGCGCCCGTGCGCGTCGACGCCGGAGAGCTGCGGCGGCAGCGGCTCGATCTTCAGCCCGTCGATGCCGACGACCGTGTGGCCGTCATTCATCAGGTGGTGGGCCAGGGTGAAGCCGGCCGGGCCGAGCCCGACCACCAGCACCTTGTAGCCGCTGTCCGGCTTCGGCACCGGCCGCCGCAGGTTCAGCGGGTTCCAGCGGGTCAGCAGCGAATAGATCTCGAAGCCCCAGGGGAGCGCCAGCGTGTCCTTCAGGGTCCGCGTCTCGGCCTGCGGGATGTCGACCGGATCCTGCTTCTGGTAGATGCAGGACTTCATGCAATCGTTGCAGATCCGGTGGCCGGTGGCGGCGCACATCGGGTTGTCGACCGTGACGATGGCGAGCGCGCCGACGGTGAAGCCGCGCGACTTCACCAGGTTCATCTCGGAGATCTTCTCTTCGAGCGGGCAGCCGGCGAGCGTCACGCCGAACGGGCTCTTCTTGAACGAGCCGTCCTTCTCCTTCAGCCCCCTGGAGCAGCTGTCCTTGCCCTGGTTGTGGCACCAGATGCAGTAGTTCGCCTGATCGAGCGCGCCGACGAGATCGGTTCCGGTGTCGGTCAGCGCGAAGCCTTCGCGATAGCGCCGGTCATGCTCCGGCAGGCGCAGCATCGCGACGCCGTGCACCGTCTCCGTCTCGACCGGCACGAGATGCTCCGGGTCGAGCCTGTGCGCGACTTTGAAGAGGATGCCCTTGCGGTGCTTCTCGCGGCCGGCCGGCGCGAGCGTCGCCCAGGCGGCGTACCGCGCGGCGAGGTCGAGGTCGGCGGCGTGCTCCGCGTCGGCCTGCAGCCAGCGGTCGACATTCGCGGCGAACGCGCGCTCGGTCAGCGGCTCGCCCAACTTGGCTTCGAGTTCGCGTGCCAGCGCCGGACCGTCGATCTCGGCCGCCTTCTCCGGCGTCATCCCCTTGACGGCGCGGCGCTGCACGAACTGCCGCTTCATCGCGTAGAGCGGCGCAAGCTCGTTGTGCATCGCCTGCATCGCGTGCATCTCGAGCCCGATGCCGAACAGTTCGCCGATGAAGTCATCGAGGTGCGGCGCCGCGTCGACGATCAGATCCGACTCGGCCTTCCGGTCGAGCCCGTCGGGATCGCGGCGCGCCGTCACCAGCCTGTTGTGCAGCGCAACGTCCGTTGCCTTGAGGTGCTCGACGAACAGCCCGTCGATCCGTTCCAAACCTTCCCGACGATACAGGTCCTCGAAGGCAAGACCGTGGCGCAGCGTCAGATCAGTCATCCCGAAATATCCCCGGCGATTCGTCGGTGCGCCGCAGCACACCGCCTCATTTGTGTCCCTAAAAATCCTACACTACTTCGGTGCAAGAATACGAGCATGCACAATGGCGCAACTGCCGCGATGTTTAAATAAGACGTCCGAGAAGAGAAAGGAATAGCGTCCTTTCGTCCGGGCCGAGCGGCTCCAGCGTCCGATCGCTGACCCGGAAACCGAACGTCCGCGCGGCGGCGGCGAGCGTCCGGCCGGCCTCGGTGAGCCGCAGCCATGTGCGCCTTCTGTCCGCCGGGTCCATCGTCCGCTCGATCAGCCGCCGCCGCTCAAGCCGGCGGATCACGCCTTGGATGGTCGCCGGATCCATCGCCGCGAGCCGCCCGAGCTGGTTCTGCGACTGCTCGCCGGAGTCATAGAGCTTCACGAGCGCCGCGTATTGCGTCGGCGTGAGGTCGAAGGCGTCGCCCAGTTCGGCCATGAAGATCGCCGTCGCGCGCTGATGCGCCCGGCGCAACAGGTGCCCGACCTGCTCTTCGAGGACGTAGGCGTCCGCCGTCTCCGATACCCGGCCCGCGCCGGACTCCACCGGTTCGTCCGCGCCGCCGCCGGGCGCGGCGCCGCGTTTCGGCAGGGACCCGCTCAGCGGCGCGGCTCCTTCAGCTCGATTTCGACGAACACGAACTCGAACGGGTTCGGGTTCACGACGTCGTGCTCGACGCCGATCTCGCGGGCATAGGAACGGCCGGCGACGAGAGCGGCATCGGTCGCCTTCCCGTCCTTCGCCTCGATGCGCAGCGTCCCCGTGGTGATCGGGACGACGCAGTAATCGTACTCGTGCCGGTGGAACCCGGTGGCGCCGCCCGGCGGGAAACGCCATTCCGTGACCCGCATCCGCGCGTCGTCGATCTGCACGGTGGGCGTCGCGGCAGGACGGCCGCCCTCGGCACCGGGACTGGATTTCATGCGTCGCTCCGTGGCTGTTTTTTCAGTTTAAAGGCGGTAATGGCTTCCGCATACTCGTTTGTGCACGTGCGATTTGCCGCGCCGCGAGGCCGCAGACGGTACGGGCCGATGGCCGGCTTATTGCATTGTCCGGCACGCAACGATCGAAACCAGGGAGACTTCGGAATGGAGCGGATGGGCTTGCCGTCGCGTGCCGGTCTGCGACGCACAGCGATCGCGGCGGCGGTCGTCATGCTTGCCGCGGCGGCGGTCTGCGCACCGGCGGCGCACGCCCAGCAGCGCGGCGGGACGCTGAACATGATCGTGCAGCCGGAGCCGCCGATCCTCGTGTTCGGCCTCAACCAGAACGGCCCGACGCAGACGGTCGCGGGCAAGATCTACTCCGGGCTCCTCACCTACGACATGGACCTGAAGCCGCTCCCGAGCCTCGCCGAGAGCTGGGATATCTCGCCGGACGGCCTCACCTATACCTTCCACCTGCGCAAGAACGTGAAGTGGCATGACGGCCAGCCCTTCACCGCCGACGACGTGCTGTTCACGACGAAGACGTTCCTGCCGGAGACGCATCCGCGCGCCCGCGCCAACTTCGCCCGCGCCGAGTCGATCGCCGCGCCCGACGCGTACACGGTCGTCTTCAAACTGAAGGAGCCGTTCGGCCCCTTCATTTACGCCTTCGAGGTCTCGTCGGCGCCGATGATGCCGAAGCACATCTACGAAGGCACCGACTTCCGCAACAACCCGGCCAACGCGACGCCGATCGGCACCGGCCCGTTCAAGTTCGTCGAGTGGCAGAAGGGCTCGTTCATCCACCTCGCCC
>DASWRT010000240.1:0-17882 GCA_036403035.1 Allostellaceae bacterium
TCAGCCCTGCTATGTCGATCTTGATCATCTGCATCATGGCCTCCATGACCCGCCGGGCCTTGGCCTGATCGGGATCGCCCAGCATCTTCGGGAGCACGGTCGGGACGATTTGCCACGATACGCCGTACCGGTCCTTGAGCCATCCGCATTGCACTTCCGTGCCGCCGTTGGACAACGCGTTCCACAGCCTGTCGACTTCCGCCTGATCCGCGCAGTCCACATGGAACGAGACGGCATGGGTGTACTCGAACCGCGTTCCGCCGTTGAGCGCCATGAAGCGCTGACCGGCGAGCGTGAAGTCGACGACCAGGACGGAACCCGCCTTCCCGGCAGGGCTATCCGTCACGTTCTTCTGCACGCGCTCGATCCGGGAATCGGGAAGGAGCGAAACGTAAAAGCGCGCCGCCTCTTCGGCCTCGCCGTCGAACCACAGGCATGGGGAAATCTTTGACACGAGTTTTCTCCGTTGGACCCGTCGACTCTCGCGACGCCTTCGATGACGCCGGCCGGCGCCCGATCGCACCGTCATGCCTAGGACGGACAGGCTACCGGCTTTCCGACATCGCGCCGGGAGATTTTTGCGCGGCTGTGCTCGACCGGGCTGCCGCGAGCCTATTCGCCATCGTCACGCTCGCATCCGTCACGCTCGCATCCGTCGCGGGCGCGGACGGCCGCTATGCCGCCGCCTCAGTCTTTTCGCCGTGCGCCTGGACCGCCGCCATCACCGGCGCGCCCTCGATCCGGTCGCGCCCGTTCCGCTTCGCGGCATAGAGCGCGCTGTCCGCCGCCGCCAGCAGCATATCCGCCGTCGAGCCGTCATGCGGCGCCGTCGCGACGCCGACCGAGATCGTGATCGGGCCGAGCGCGCGCCCCTCGTGCGAGAGCGCCAGAGACCGCACGGCCTCGGCGATGTGCTCGGCGCGCTGCCTCGCCTCGGCCGCGCCGGCGCCCGGCATCAGGATGGTGAATTCCTCGCCGCCGTAGCGGCAGGCGACGTCGCCCCTGCGGACATTGACGCTGAATATCCGGCCGATCTGCTTCAGCACCGTGTCTCCGGCCTCGTGGCCGAACGTGTCGTTGAAGCGCTTGAAATGATCGACGTCGAGCATGAGGACGCTCAGCGGCGTGCCCGAACGCGCGGCGCGGGCGAGGTCGAGATCGAACGCCTCTTCGAGATAGCGGCGATTGAACAGCCCGGTGAGCGGGTCGCGGATCGACTGATTGCGGAGCGTGTCCCGCAAGCGAAGATTGACCAGCGCGAGCGCGATGTTCTCGGACAGCACCTCGATATCCTGCGGGTTGACGGTCGAACCCTCCGCCCCGGCCGTCGCCGCAGCCGCAGAGGCATTTTCGAGATAGAGCAGCCCGACCGTCTCGCCCTGCGCGATCAGCGGAATGCAGCGATACGTCCGTCCGCTCGCGACGCCGATATGCGGGCAGACCACGTCCATGTCGCTTTCGTCGACATGGTGCGGCTGACCGCGCCGCAACCCCCAGCAGGAGGTCGGAGCGAACTCCGGCTGGCTGCCTGCCGGATCGCCCCACGCCGCGACGCGATGCAGCACGGAACGCGAGTTGCTGAGCAGGTAGAGCGCGCCCGATGCGGAGGGAAGCACCTGAGGCGCAAAGCAGCGCACGACCTCGGCGAACTCCTCCTCCGTACGGCATCCCTGTAGCCGATGCGCCGCACGCGCCAGCACGTCGATCGTCCGGGTGCGCGCCTCCAGCTCGGCGGCATGACGCCGCAGATCGCCGTTGCTTCGCTCGATCTCCATCTCGGCGGCGCGCCGGTTCTCCTGCTCGGCGCTCAGCAGCGAGGTCATATGGTTGAACGCGGACGCGACGGTCGACAGCTCGTTCCGGCCGCCGTGCAGCTCGATGGGATGCGTGAAATCGCCACCGCCGATGCGCCGGATGCCATCGGTCAGAAGGCGAACGGGCCGGCGTATGCTTTGGACCGTCCGGACCATCGTGCCGAAGATCACGAGGACCACCATCCCGCCGCCGGCCAGCGTCAGCAGGATCATGCGCTCCTGCCGCAGCGAATACTCCTCGTGGTTTGCGGCAAGCTGCTCCTCCTGCTCGCCGCTGATCTCGGCGACCGTCTGGCGGATGCCGTCCATCAGCGTCCTGCCGCGATCCTCCATCACGATAAGGGACGCCGCCTCGCGGCCTTGCGCGCGGCGCACGCCGATCGTTTCGGCAAGCTCCGCGAGTTTCGCCGAGACCAGAGTGTCCAGGCGGTCGATCCGTATGCGCAGCGCCGAACCGGCCGCGGCGGCGCGCAGCGCTTCCAGCCGGCCCGGCAAGACCTGCAACGCAGCGCGGTAAGGTTCGAGATACCGCTCCTCGCCGGTGATGACGAAGCCGCGCTGGCCGGTTTCGGCATCGACCACGTCGGTCAGCAGATCCTGCGTGTCGCGGAGAACGCCGCTGATCGCGCGGGCGGACTCGATCACCCGCTGCGTGACCTCGAATTTGACGTAGATCAGGCTGCAAAACACCGCGATCGCCGCCGCCATGATGGCGGCGCCCATTCGCAAGCGGAACGCGATCGTCATCGCCAACCCACGCCGTTCGGGAACCGTGGGTTGTATATTCTCTAAAGGTTTAGCAATTGGTTACGCAATCTTCAGCATAAACTCACGCGCCCTCCTGGGATTTGCGGCCAAACTGCGGCGCACGCAGTGCGTGCATGCCGCGACGCCGAGCACCGGCGGCGTTTCCGTCTCGGATCCGTCCGTCAGCCGGTCTTCCCCAGCACGTGCTCGACGAGGCTTGCCCAATAGCTTGCGCCGAGCGGCAGGATCTCGTCGTTGAAGTCGTACTTGGGGTTGTGCAGCATCGCGTTTCCGTCCGCCGGACCGTTGCCGATCCAGACGTAGGTGCCGGGCTTCGCCTGGAGCATGAAGGCGAAATCCTCCGACCCCATGCTCGGAAGCTGGTCGCGCCGGACGTTGGCCTCGCCGACCAGATCCGCGAGCACCCCGGCCGCGGTCTCGGTCTCGGCGTCGCTGTTGATGGTCGCCGGGTAGCGCCGCTCGTAGCGCATCGCCGCCGACGCGCCGAGCGCGGCGCAGACGTTCTCGGCGATCCGCCGCATCGCTGGCTCGATCGCATCCTGCACGTCCGGTTTGAAGGTGCGGACCGTGCCGCGCAGCACCACCTCGTTCGGAATCACGTTCCAGGTGTCGCCACCGTGGATCTGCGTCACCGAGACGACCGCGCTCTCCAGCGGATGGACGTTGCGGCTCGCGATCGTCTGCAACGCGGTGACGACCTGCGCCGCCGCGACGACCGGGTCGATGCCGGTATGCGGCATCGCCGCATGCGCGCCGCGGCCGGTCACCGTGATCTCGAAGATGTCGAACGACGCCATCATCGGCCCCGGCCGCACCGCGAACTGCCCCGCCGGCAGACCCGGCCAGTTGTGCATGCCAAACACCGCGTCGGCCGGGAATTGCTCGAACAGCCCCTGCTCGACCATCGCCCGGCCGCCGCCCTCATTCTCCTCGGCCGGCTGGAAGACGAAGTGCACCGTGCCGGCGAAGTTGCGGGTCTCGGCGAGATAGCGCGCTGCGCCCAGCAGCATCGTCGTGTGCCCGTCATGGCCGCAGGCATGCATCCGCCCCTCGTGCTTCGAGGCGTGCGCGAAGCCGTTCTTCTCATGGATATGAAGCGCGTCCATGTCGGCGCGGAGGGCGATCCGGCCGGAACCGGGATGCGCGCCGCGGAGCGTGCCGACCACGCCGGTGCCGGCGAGGCCGCGATGCACCTCGATCCCGAACTCCTCCAGCTTGCCGGCGACGGTCTCGGAAGTGCGGTGCTCCTCGAACGCGGTCTCGGGATGCGCATGGATGTCGCGGCGCCACGCCGTCATGTCGGCGTGGAAGTCGGCGATGCGGTTGATGATCGGCACGGCTCCCTTGCTCCTCTCGGCAGTGAATCGGTCGGTAACGGGAAGCGGTCGCGCAGCTACAACGCCGCCGTTGCGAAAGCCGGCGATGCCGCCAAGCCGGCGCTCGGCTTGGCGATCACCTGCCCGTTCTTGACGATCCAGCGATGGTTGCGCCGCTCCGCCGCGGCATCGATGTCGGCGAGCGGGTCGCCCGCGACCACCAGCAGGTCGGCGGCGAGTCCATCCCTGAGCCGGCCGCGGTCCGCGAGCCGGAGCAGGTCGGCGGCGTTGGCGGTCGCCGACCTCAGCGCGTCGGCCGGCGGAATCCCGATATCGGTCATGTAGCGCAGTTCCAGCGTGTTCTCGCCGTGCCGGTTGAACGGGGTACCCGCGTCGGTGCCCATCGCGATCCGGCCGCCGGCCGCATGGAACATCCGGATCGCCTGGACGTGCCGGTCGAAGACGCGGCGCGCCTTGTCGACGATATAGGCGGGAATGCCCTGGTCGGCGCCGGCGACGATGTTGCGCACCGCGGCGAGCGTCGGCACGAGATAGGTGCCGCGCGTCTTCATCTCCTCGATGCACTCCTCGTCCATGAAGATGCCGTGCTCGATCGAGTCGACGCCGCCGCGCACCGCGTTGAGAATGCCTTCCGCTCCCTGTGCGTGGCTCGCGCAATGCTTGTGGAAGCGATGCCCCTCGGCGATGCCGGCGGAGATCTCGGCGAACGAGTAGTGCGCGTCCTCCGGGTTGACGCCGGGCGTCATCACGCCGCCGGTCGCCATGATCTTGACGAAGTCGCTGCCGGCGTGGACCTGCTCGCGCACCGCCTTGACCACCTCGTCGACGCCGTCGGCGACGCGCCCGATCCGGTTGCCGTGCCCGCCGGTCATGCAGATCATCCGGCCGGCGGCGCGGATCGTCGGGCCCGTGAAGGTTCCGGCGTTGCACGCGTCGCGCACCGCGAACTCGATATAGTCCTTGCCGCCGCAGTCGCGGATGGAGGTGATGCCGCCCTTCAGCGTCGACACCGCGCTTTGCAGCGCCTTGAGCGCGACCTGCGCCGGCGACAGCGCGTCGAGCGCCGCGGACGGATTGGCCTCGCCGGCATAGACGAGGTGCACGTGACAGTCGATCAGCCCCGGCAGCACGGTCATGCCCGCGACGTCGACGCGCGGGCCGGCATAGCCGGCGAGTTCCCCCTCGGGCGCGATCCGCTTGATGGTCGCTCCGTCGACCAGCACTGACGTGCCTGGGGGAAGCCGCTTCTCACCGTCGAAGACGGCGCCGCCGCTAAAGAGCATCATGGGTCGTATCCTCCTGAATCCTTATCGCCGCCGCCGGATGTTGCGCCGGCAGCCTTCCTTCCTCGACGGCATGGCACGCGACCAGACCGTTGCCGCCGCTGCCGTCCAAGCCCGGCGCGGCGACGAGCGCCGGCCGCTCCGCCTTGCAGCGGTCGTTAGTGAACGGACAGCGCGGATGGAAGGCGCAGCCGGTCGGCGGGTCGATCGGGTTCGGCACCTCGCCCGCGACCGGCAGGCGATCACGCCTTGTCATCGAGATGTCCGGAATCGTGTCGATCAGCAGGCGCGTGTAGGGGTGCTGCGGCCGGGCGAACAGGCGCTTCCCGTCGGCGACCTCGACGAGCCGGCCGAGATACATAACCCCGACGCGATCGGACATGTGGCTGACGACCGCGAGGTTGTGGCTGATGAACAGGTAGGTGAGGCCGAGCGACCGTTGCAGGTCCTTCATCAGGTTGAGGATCTGCGCCTGCACCGACACGTCCAGCGCTGAGGTCGGCTCGTCGCAGACCAGGAAGTCGGGCTCGCTCGCGAGCGCGCGGGCGATCGAGATGCGCTGCCGCTGCCCGCCGGAGAACTCGTGCGGGAACTTCTCGCCGTCGGCCGGCGAGAGCTTCACCTGGAGCAGCAGGTCGTCGACCCGGTCGCGGAGTGCGGCGCGGCTTTTCGCCAGCCCGTGCGTGCGGATCGGCTCGGCGACGATGTCGCGGACGCGCCAGCGCGGGTTGAGGCTCGCATAGGGGTCCTGGAAGATCATCTGCAGCCGCCGCCGGTACGGCCGCATCGCGGCCCGCGAGCGGAGCGCGGCGAGGTCGGCGCCGCCGAACAGCACCCGGCCGCGGGTCGGCCGGTAGAGACCGACCGCGAGCCGCGCCACGGTCGACTTGCCGCAGCCGGATTCGCCGACGAGGCTGAAAGTCTCGCCGCGCCGGATCGCGAAGTCGATCCCGTCGACCGCCTTCAGCAGCGCCCGTCCCCTGCCCTCCAGCATGCGGTTGAGCAGCGGCGGCGAGACGTCGAAATGCTGCGCGAGGTCGACCGCGCGGAACAGCACGTCGTCCCCGCCGGAAACGAAGCGGTCAGCCATGCGCGGCCTCCTCGCGCGGCGAGGCGACGGCGGCAGCGCGCTCGTCATGCAGCCAGCACGCCGCCGACTGCGTCGGCGCCCCGGCCGGCAGCAGGTCCGGCCGCTCGACGCGGCAGCGGTCGAAGACATCGGGGCAGCGCGGATTGAACGGACACCCCTGCGGGATCGCCGTCAGCCGCGGCATCGCGCCCTCGATCTGCACGAGGCGCTCGTGCGGCTTGCCGATCACCGGGATCGAGCCCATCAGCCCGGCGGTGTAGGGGTGCTGCGGCGCGTGCACCACCTGCTCCACCGGCCCGATTTCGACGAGGCGGCCGGCATACATCACCGCGACGCGGTCCGCGGTCTCGGCGATCACGCCCATGTCGTGCGTCACCAGCATGATCGCGGTCCCGTGGTCGCGGCAGAGCCGCTTCAGCAGCGCGATGATCTGCGCCTGCACCGACACGTCGAGCGCGGTCGTCGGCTCGTCGGCGATGACGAGGCGCGGCTCGGCGGCGAGCGCCAGCGCGATCACGACGCGCTGCCGCATGCCGCCCGAGAACTGGTGCGGATAGTGGTCGATCCGGCGCTCGGCCGCGGAGATGCCGACCTCGCGCAGCAGCCCGACCGCGCGCTCCCGCGCCGCCCGCGCGTCGAGGCGCAGATGCACCTGGATCGTTTCGACGAGCTGCCGGCCGATCGTCTGGAGCGGATTGAGGCTGGTCAGCGGGTCCTGGAAGATCGCGCCGATATGCCGGCCGCGCAGCCGCCGCATCTGCTCGGGCTTCAGGTCGTCGATCCGCTTGCCTTCGAACAGGATGCGACCGCCGGCGACGCGCCCCGGCGGCTCCAGCAGGCCGATGATCGCGGCGCCGGTCAGCGACTTGCCCGCCCCGCTCTCGCCGACGACGCCGAGCACCTCGCCGGGCGCGATCGAGAAGCTGACGTCGTCGAGCGCCGTCAGCACGCCGCGCCGCGTCGGGAACTCGACGCGCAGATGCTCGACCCGGAGCAGCGGTTCCAGGGCGGCGCTCATCGCAGCCTCGGATTCAAGGCGTCCCGCAGCCAGTCGCCGAGCAGGTTGACGGCCAGCACGAGCGCCGCCAGCACGATGCCCGGGAACAACGCGATCCACCATTCGCCGGAGAACAGGAAGTTGTTGCCGATGCGGATCAGCGTTCCGAGCGACGGCTGGGTCGGCGGTATGCCGACGCCGAGGAACGAGAGCGTCGCCTCGGTGATGATCGCCAGCGCGAGGTTGATCGTCGCGATGACCAGCACGGGACCGATCGCGTTGGGCAGGATGTGGCTGAACAGGATGCGGGCCGGATGGACCCCGATCACCCGCGCCGCCTGCACGTAGTCCTTCGACGCCTCGACCATCGTCGAGCCGCGCACGGTGCGCGCGTAATGGACCCAGTAGGAGAGGCCGATCGACAGCACGACGACCGCGGTCGCGATGTTCTCCTGCATGTCGCGCGGCACCGCCGACCGTGCGACGCCGTCGATCAGCAGCGCGATCAGGATCGCCGGGAACGAGAGTTGCACGTCGGCGATGCGCATCACCAGCGTATCGACCCATCCGCCGCGGTATCCGGCGAGCAGGCCGAGCGTGACGCCGACGACCATCGCGAACAGCACCGAGGCGACGCCGACGACCAGCGAGATGCGCATGCCGTAGAAAATGCCGGAGAGCACGTCGCGGCCCTGATCGTCGCTGCCGAGCGGGAAGTCCCAGCTTCCGGCGTCGTTCCAGGCCGGCGGGCTGAGCGCGTCGAGCAGGTTCAGCGAGGCGAGGTCGAACGGGTTGTGCGGCGAGATCCAGGGGGCGAAGGCTGCCGCCAGCACCAGCAGCAGCGTGATGCACGCGGCCAGCACCGTCACCGGCGAGCGTCGGAAGCTCCAGAACAGGTCGCTGTCGAACGCCCGGCGCAGGAACCCCGGACGACGGCCGCTGCGGCCCTCGGCGGCGCGTGCGCCCGGGGCCGGGGCAGCGCCCGTTCCCGTCAGGTCAGTGGCCATGACCGCCCGCCATAGCCCGGTCGATCCGCCGCCGCGGATCGACGACGAGGTTGATCAGGACGAAGAAGAAGGCGACGAGGACGAGGTACGCCGCCATCACCGGGATGTCGACCGACGTCACCGCCTGGATGAACATGAGCCCCACGCCCGGCCACTGGAACACGGTCTCGGTGATGATCGCGAACGCGATGATCGACCCCAGTTGCAGGCCGGTGATGGTGATGACCGGCACCAGCGTGTTCTTGAGGGCGTGCCCGAAATTGACGATCCGGTTCGGCAGGCCGCGGGCGCGGGCGAACTTGATGTAGTCGGTGCGCAGCACCTCCAGCATCTCGGCGCGCACCAGCCGCATGATCAGCGTCATCTGGAAGAGGCCCAGGGTGAAGGCCGGCAGGATCAGCGCCCGCCAGCCGTCGACCGTCAGGAATCCCGTGCTCCACCAGCCGATCTGGATGGTCGGGCCGCGGCCGAAGGACGGCAGCCACCCGAGCAGCACCGCGAAGACCAGGATCAGCAGGATGCCGGTCAGGAAGGTCGGGAGCGACACGCCGATCAGCGACACGGCGAGCAGCGTGCGCGATATCCAGGAGTCGCGGTTGAGCCCGGTATAGACGCCCATCAGCAGCCCGAGCGCCAGCGCCAGCGTCGCCGCGACGAAGCTCAGTTCGAGCGTCGCCGGCAGCCGCTCGGCGATGACCTCGCCGACCGGACGCGCATATTGGTACGATAGCCCGAAATCGCCCCTTGCCGCCTTGCCCACGAAACGCGCGAACTGGATCGGGAACGGATCGGTCAGTCCGAGATCGTGGCGCAGCTTCTCGCGGTCGGCGAGCGACGTGTCCTGCCCGACAAGGCCGCTGATCGGATCGCCGACATAGTTGAACATCGCGAACGCGACGAAGGCTACCGTCAGCATGACGAAGACGGATTGGATGAGCCGGCGCAGGACGAACGCGATCATGATGGGCACTCAAGCATGCAAGGCCGGTGCCGGCCGATATAATTCGTACACGGACGAAGTCGTCGCAGGCATGCTATTCGCGAGGGGCGGCGGCTCCCGGTCCGGCCGCCGCCCCTCTCCACCACCCCTGCCTCACTTCACCGTCACGTAGCGCAGCGGGAAGACGTTGTCGGAAAGCTGCACGAGATCGACGTTCTTCCGCGCCGCCCAGACCACCGTCTGCTCGTGCAGCGGGATGTTCCCGAACTCCTCCTTGTGGATCTTGAACGCCTCCGAAATCATCACCTGCCGCTTCTGCGGGTCGGTCTCGACCTGGATCCCCTTGGTCAGCTCGTCGACCTTCGGGTTCGAGTATCCGCCGACGTTGAACAGCCCGGCGCTGCCGCCGCGGGTATGGATGAGGCCGTACAGGGCGTTGTGCGCGTCATAGGTCGTCGGCGTCCAGCCGAGCATGTAGAAGCTCGTCTTGTAGCCCGGCCCGAGGATCTCGGCGAAGTACTTGCCGCGGGTCTGGAAGTTCGGGACGATCTTGATGCCGATGCGGGCGAGCATCGCCGAGACCGCTTGGCAGATCTTCTCGTCGTTCTGGTAGCGGTCGGTCGGGCAGTCGAACGTCACTTCGAACCCATCCGGATATCCCGCCTCGGCGAGCAGCTTCTTGGCGCCCGCCGGATCGTAGGGATAGCGCTGGTCGAGCGACTTGTCGTAGCCGTTGATCCCGGGCCCGATGATCAGCGCGACCGGCAGCGCCGTGCCGCGCATGATCTTGTTCTTGATCGCGTCCTCGTCGATCGCTTGGTAGAAGGCGCGGCGGACCCGCACGTCCTTGAACGGGTTCTTGCCCTTGACGTTCGACTTCAGCAGCTCGTCGCGCGTCTGGTCGAAGCCCAGGAAGATCGTGCGCAGCTCGGGCTTCTCGTAGACCTTGACGCCGTCGGACTTGGCAAGCCGGTCCATGTCCTGCGACGGCACGTTGTAGATCATGTCGATGTCGCCGGAGATCAGCGCGGCGACGCGGGTAGCGTCGTTGGCGATGCGCGAGAACACGACCTCGTCGAGGTTGTGCTCCGGCTTGCCCCACCAGTTCGGGTTCTTGACGAGCACCGTCTTCACGTCCGGCTCGCGGCTCTTCAGCATGAAGGGACCGGTGCCGTTGGCGTTGCGCGTCGCGTAGAAATCCTCGTTCTTGGTGAGGTCGGCCGGGCGGACGGCGTTGTTCTTCTCCGCCCACGCCTTGCTCATGATCGCCCACTGCGTGATCTCTTCCGGCAGGATCGGGTCGGGCCCGTCGGTCACCATGTCGACCGTGTGGTCGTCGACCTTCCTGACCTCCTTGACCGTCGCGACGAACGTCGCGACGTTCGATCCCGGCGCCTTCACGCGTCCGTAGGAGAAGATCACGTCGTCGGCCGTGAAGGGCGAGCCGTCATGGAACGTGACGCCCTGGCGCAGCTTGAAGCGCCAGACGTCCGGCGCGGTCTGCGACCATTCGGTTGCGAGCGCCGGCTCGAGCTTCAGATCCTTGTCGCGGCCGACCAGCGGCTCGTACACGTTCAGCAGGAACGAGAGCAGGAAGGTCTCGTTGCGGGCGTACGGGTCCATCGAGTTGACGTCGCCGTCGTTCGCCCAGCGCAGCGTCGCCGCCGGGACCGGCGAGGCGAGCGAAACGAATGCCGCCGTGCCGAGCAGGGCCGCCGCAACAAGGAACATGCGGTATTTCATCGAAACGGTTTCTCCTCCCTGGGGCAGCGGCCCGGCTTGCGCACCGCGATCCGGCTGCCTCGATGCGGCAGAATTGGGCAGCACGCACGCCCTGTCAACCAGAGCCGCCGGCCGCGATTGTCGGCCCGCGCCCTTTGACACCAAGGCGGTACGGGCGGATAGTGCAAAGGGTCTATCCTGGTAGGCCGCAGGTCTGCGAGGCGGTGTCACGACACCGCGTTCCGGATGGGTTGCGCCCCGATGCGCGGCGGCCTATCCGATAGGCTCTTACGTCGTACAACAGGGAACGAATCGATGACCGAGCGCACCAATTCCGTCCAGGGCCGGGATATCGCGTATCAGCTTCACCCGTACACGAACCTGCGGAAGCACGAGGCCCAGGGTCCGCTCGTCATCACCGAAGGCAAGGGCGTCACTGTCTGGGACGACAGCGGCAAGTCCTACATCGAGGGCATGGCCGGCCTGTGGAGCGTCGCGCTCGGCTTCGGCGAGGAGCGGCTGGTCGACGCGGCGACGCGCCAGATGCGGCAGCTCCCGTTCTATCACCTGTTCGCGCACAAATCGCACGAGCCCTCGATCGATCTCGCCGAGCGGCTGATCGGCATGATGCCGGCGCCGATGTCGAAGGTCTTCTTCAACAGCTCCGGGTCGGAGGCGAACGACACCGCGGTCAAGATCGTCTGGTACTACAACAACGCGCTCGGACGGCATCGCAAGAAGAAGATCGTCTCGCGGATCAAGGGCTATCACGGCGTCACGGTCGCCTCGGCGAGCCTCACCGGCCTGCCGAACAACCATCTCGATTTCGACCTGCCGATCGCGAACGTCAGGCACGCCGACTGCCCGCACTACTACCGCTTCGGCAAGCCGGGGGAGAGCGAGGAGGAGTTCGCGACGCGGATGGCTGAGAGCCTCGACGCGCTGATCCAGCGCGAGGGGCCGGACACCGTGGCCGCCTTCATCGCCGAGCCGGTGATGGGCGCAGGCGGCGTCATCCTTCCGCCCCGGACCTATTTCGAGAAGGTCCAGGCGGTGCTGCGGAAGTACGACGTGCTGCTGATCGCCGACGAGGTGATCTGCGGTTTCGGACGCACCGGCAACATGTTCGGCAGCGAGACCTATGGCATGAAGCCGGACATCATGACGATGGCGAAGGCGCTGTCGTCGTCGTACCTGCCGATCTCCGCGACGATCGTCTCCGACGCGATTTATCAGGTGCTCGCCGCGAACAGCGACAAGATCGGCACCTTCGCGCACGGCTATACCTACTCGGGCCACCCCGTCTGCTGCGCGGTCGCGCTGGAGTCGCTGAAGATCTATGAGGAGCGCGACATCGTCGGATTGGTCCGGCAAGTCACGCCGCGCTTCCAGGACGGGCTGCGGCGCTTCGCCGACCATCCGCTGGTCGGCGAAGCGCGCGGCGTCGGCCTGATCGGCGCCGTCGAGCTGGTCCGCGACAAGGCGTCGAAGCAGCCCTTCGATCCGAAGCAGGGCGTCGGGGCGTTCGCGGCGGCGCGCGCGCAGGAGCATGGGCTCATCGTCCGTCCGCTCGGCGACTCCGTGGCGCTGTGTCCGCCGCTCGTCATCTCGGAGGACGAGATCGACGAGATGTTCCGCCGCCTCGGCCACGCGCTCGACGATACCGCCGCGGAGATGAAGCGCGCCGGCGCCCTGGCATCCGCCGCCTGACCCCTCACCCGGCTCGGACCGGCGCTGCCGCCTGCATCGCCGTGTCCGGGTCTGGATCGGACATTTCCGTATGGCCGGACGTCTGCCGCAGGGCTAGACTTGGACCAGATTGTCCCCGTCCTTCCGCCGCTCCGCCCACGTCCCCGATCGGACCCGAATTCCACTATGACGCACGATCAATTCTTCAAGCAGCGCCTCGACGCCCTCCGGGCGGAGGGACGGTACCGGGTGTTCGCCGATCTTGAGCGACGGGCGGGCGACTTTCCGCGTGCCTTCGAGCACCGGCTCGGCGCCGACGTGACGGTCTGGTGCTCCAACGACTATCTCGGCATGGGCCAGCATCCGGCGGTTCTCGCGGCGATGCACGAGGCGGTCGACCGCTTCGGCGCTGGCGCCGGCGGCACCCGCAACATCTCCGGAACCTGCCACGCGCATGTCGAGCTGGAGCGCGAGCTTGCCGACCTGCATGGCAAGGACGCCGCCCTCCTCTTCACCTCAGGCTACGTCGCCAACGAGGCCGCGCTCTCGACCCTCGCCGGCCAGATCCCCGGCTGCGCCGTCTTCTCCGACGCGCTCAATCACGCCTCGATGATCCAGGGGATCCGCCATTCGGGCGCGGAGAAGCACGTCTTCCGCCACAACGATCCGGCCGACCTCGACCGGCTGCTGGGCCGCGTCGATCCGGCCCGGCCGAAGCTCGTCTGCTTTGAATCCGTCTACTCCATGGACGGCGACATTTCGCCGATCGCCGAGCTGTGCGACGTCGCCGACCGGCACGGCGCAATGACCTATCTCGACGAGGTGCACGCCGTCGGCATGTACGGGGCGCGCGGCGGCGGCGTCGCCGAGCGCGAGGGGGCGATGGACCGGCTGACCGTGATCCAGGGGACGCTCGCCAAGGCGTACGGAATCATGGGCGGCTACATCGCCGGCTCGCGCGACCTCGTCGACTTCGTGCGGAGCCATGCCTCCGGCTTCATCTTCACCAGCTCGCTGCCGCCGGTCCTGGCCGGCGGCGCGGCCGCCAGCGTGCGGACGCTGAAGTCGGCCGAGGGCATGGCGCTCAGGGAACGCCATCAGGAGCGCGCGGCGACGCTGAAGCGGCGGATGCTCGACGCCGGCCTGCCGGTCATGCCGAGCGTCAGCCACATCGTGCCGCTGCTGGTCGGCGACGCCCGGCTCTGCAAGCAGGCGTCCGACGAGCTGCTGGAGCGGCACCGCATCTACGTGCAGCCGATCAACTTTCCGACCGTCGCCCGCGGCACCGAGCGGCTGCGCTTCACGCCGACGCCGCTGCACGGCGACGCCGAGATGGATCGCCTTATCGACGCGCTCGTTGACGTCTGGGGGCGGCTGGCCTTACGTAAGGCGGCATAGCCGGCGTCGTCGCGACCGCTCCCCGTCGTCCTCTACCAAGCGGGCGGCGGTGTCATCGCCGGCGACGACCGTTCGCGAGGAGCGCCGTCGATGTTCCGCACCAACTCCCTTGTCCCGACCGAGGCCGTCCGTCTGGCCGCGCTCGGCATGCTCGCCGAGCAGCCGCGACGCTACGGCGACCTCGCGCTGGAGATCCGGCATTTCACCGGGCGGATCGTCGGTCCCTCGCTCGACCTGATGGGGACCTCGCTCGAACTGCTGCGCTACGAGGGCCTGATCGAGGCCGTCGACGGCGCCGGCATGGCCGACAATTCCAACCTCCGCCTGACGGAGGCCGGCCGCGAGGCGTTGCACACCCTCCTCCAAGCACGGCTCGCTGGACCGTCGGGCGAGGCGAACCGGCTCGTGCTCGCCCTGAAGCTGCGCTTCCTGCACTTGCTGCCGCCGGCCGAGCTGCGCGAGCAGATCGAGATGATCGCCGAGTGGTGCGCCGCCGAGATGGCGCGGCTCGAAGATCTGCGCCGCCACCACGACGGCGCCTCCCCGCTCTTCACCGGCTGGCTCGACCGCGACATCGCGCAGCTCCGCGAGCGGCTGAACTGGCTGCGGGCGTCGATCGCGGCGGCGCCGGAAGTCTGAGCCGCGACCCGCCCGTTCCAGGATCGCTAGGCCGAGGTCACGCGAACCCGCCGTTCGCGCGCACCACCTGCCCGTTCACCCACCCGCCCTCGGGTCCGGCGAGGAACGAGACGACCGGCGCGATATCGTCCGCCTCCCCCAAGCGATTGAGCGGTGAGAGCGCCGCCATCCGGGCGACCTGCTCCGGGCTCTTGCCATCGAAGAACAGCTCGGTCGCGACCGGACCCGGCGCGACGGCGTTGACCGTGATGCGCTTCGGTCCGAGCTCCTTGGCGAGGACGCGCGTCATCGCCTCGACCGCCGCCTTGGTCGCGTTGTAGGCCCCGTAGCCCGGCAGCGAGGTCGCGAGCGCCGAGGACGAGAGGTTCACGATCCGGGCGCCCTCGCGAAGCCGCCGCGCCGCTTCGCGCATCATGTTGAACGCGCCGGTAATGTTCACCGCGACGAGGCGGCCGAACGCGGCGTCGTCCGTCTCGGCGAGCGGGCTCACCTGGAGCAGGCCGGCGTTGTTGACGAGGACATCGACGCCGCCGCCGAACACCGCCTCGGCGCGCTCGAACAGGCCTGCGGCCTGCACCGGGTCGGACACGTCCGCCTGCACGGCGACGGCGCGGCCGCCGGAGCGCTCGATCTCGGAAACGACCGCCTCGGCGTCGTCCCGCCGGCCCGCGTAGTTCACGACGACGGCGAAGCCGTCTCGCGCGAGCCGCAAAGCGATGGCGCGGCCGATGCCGCGCGACGCACCTGTCACGATGGCCGCTTTCGTAGCGCCATTCGAAGTCGACATTGTTGCCTCCTCTCTCAATGCGTGCGGACGAGCCGGGCGACCACCTCGTCCAGCGCCGTCCGGCCGCTGACGCGCTCCGCTCCGGGAACGCCGAAGTCGATCCAGCCTGAATTGAAGCCGTCGAGCATCTCGATCCGCGGCGCCGGGTTGACCGCGCCCTGCTCGCGGAACAGGCCCTCCCAGCGCTCGCGCGGGACGACGACCGGCTCGACCGGCCTGCCGAGCGCCCGTCCGAGCGACGCGGCCAAGTCGGTCGGCGCGTAGCGACGCGGCCCGGCGACCTCGATGACGCGCCGGCCGGTCCACGCCGCGCTGGTGAGGGCGTCGGCGGCCGTCGCGCCGACATCGGCGGTCGCCACCATCGGGATCGCCCTGTCGAGCGGCTGGAGGAAGCTTTGCAATGCGCCAGTTTGCCGGGCCGGCGCCACGTCCCAGGCCGCGTTTTCCATGAACCATCCTGCGCGCAGGTAGGCGCGATCCGTCTCCAGCCCGTCCAACGCCTCTTCGAGCAGGTGCAGCTGGGTGATGAGCCCAAGGCCCGTCGTCCGCTCCGCACCGATCGACGACAGCGCTACGACCTTGGGCGTCTTAGCCGCCCGCAGCGCCTCGACCAGCGTGGCGTTGATGGCGCGCACTTCCGGCAAGCCCGGCGCCGGGTCGAAGTTCGCCGGGAGCATCACGAACGCCCCGTCCACGCCCGCGAACGCGCGGCCGAGCGTCGCCGCGTCGGTCAGATCCGCCCGGACCAAGTCGACGCCTCGCTCTGCCCAATGTGCAGCCTTGGCTTCGTTCCGCACGACGGCGCGAACAGCCTCTCCCTGCGCCAGGAGCGTACGCGCGACCGCTCCGCCGACCTGACCGGTAATTCCGACGACTGCATACATGACCGACCTCCTCTGGACGATGATCCGTCGGCCGGGAATTTGGCGATTGACCCGCGTTGCGTCGCGCGCATCTTTGTCAGAGTAAGAATAACAGGGAATCGGCCTGATGGCGTTCGATGCGCGCCTGCTCAGCGGGATCGGCGTGATGGCGGCGGTCGTCGAAGCCGGCGCGTTCTCGCGCGCCGGGGAGGCGCTGGGCCTCACGCAATCCGGCGTCAGCCGCGCCATCGCCCGCCTGGAGGCGCGCGTCGGCGTGCGGCTTTTCCATCGCACCGCGCGGGCGGTGACGCTGACCGACGAGGGACGCCGCTTCTACGAGGGGGTGCGCCCGCTCCTGACCGGGATCGAGGAGGCGGCGGCGCAGGCGGCCGGCTCGGCGAGCGCCGTCCGCGGCCGGCTCCGCGTCAACACCGACGCCGCGTTCGGCCATTTCGTGCTCGCGCCGAAGCTCCGCACGTTCCTCGACCGCCACCCCGACCTCGCCGTTGAGATCGCGGTCCGCGACCGGATGGGCGACCTGATCGCCGAGGGTTTCGACGTCGCCGTCCGCTTCGGCGAGCCGGAGCCGTCCTCGCTGATCGCGCGCCTGCTGCTGGAAACGCGCGTCCTGACCTGCGCGTCGCCGGACTACGTCGCCCGGCGCGGCCGTCCCTCGCATCCCCTGGACCTCGTCGCTGACGGCCATGAATGCATCCGGTTCCGCGATCCGGTCACGGGGCGCCCGTTCGAATGGGAGTTCCGCCGGGCCGGCGAGGTCGTTCCCGTCGATGTCGCCGGCCGCCTCGTCATCAACGACACCGGCACACTGCTCGCCGCCTGCGAGTCCGGACAAGGCATCGGACAGGCGCTGGAACTCTACGTTCAACCCTACCTAGCGGACGGCAGGCTCAAGCACGTTTTGGAGGACTGGAGCGAGGAGCGCTTCCCGCTCTACGCCTACCACCCCTCACGGCGGCACCCCTCCGCCAAGGTCCGCGCCTTCCTGGAGTTTGCCGTCGATCTGGCGCGGTGACGTTCGTCGATAGAATTCGATATTACGGCGCTTCTACAAGCGTATCATCGGCTACGTGCCGACTGACTGACGATTTGCGCCGAGATCGGTTAATCCCAAAATCCGCGAGTTGGCCGATTTTCCTTGGCCCGATGCAGTTGAGAGCGAACAAGAGTAACGAACGTTAACCTTGATCTGACTCGCCTAAAGGTTGATTATTCATCACGAACTCTTTATAAAATGGCAAACTTGTCCGAGAAAAGGTTTTATCGGGGGATAGGAATGGAGAAAGCGGTGATGCTCCGCAACCCACAGACCGGCATTGTGAAAAAAGGTCTCTACGGATTTTCGTGGACGACTTTCTTTTTCGGTGGCCTCCCCGCGATG
The DNA here is from genome assembly GCA_036403035.1 of Allostellaceae bacterium. Lineage (GTDB taxonomy): Bacteria > Pseudomonadota > Alphaproteobacteria > ATCC43930 > CGMCC-115725 > DASWRT01. The sequence continues at coordinate 17,734 of DASWRT010000240.1, forward strand.
TTCCGGGGCGACTGGCTGATGAGCCTCATCTTGGTGGTGCTGCAATTCCTGACGTGGGGCATTTCTGGCTTGATAGCCGCCTTCGTCTACAACAAGCACTACACCACCAAACTTATCGAGCGGGGATACCGTTTCGCCGATACCGAGGC
>DASWRT010000241.1:0-12677 GCA_036403035.1 Allostellaceae bacterium
ACGTTCCAGGCCGGAAGCTTCTTCGACGACCCGCTGCCGTCGGCGGACGTGCTGGTCATGGGACACATCCTCCACGACTGGGATCTGCCGACGAAGAAAAGCCTGCTGGCCAAGGCCCATGCCGCGTTGCCGCCCGGCGGCACCCTGCTGGTCTACGACGCCATGATCGACGACGCGCGGCGCGAGAACGCCTTCGGCCTGCTGATGAGCCTCAACATGTTGGTCGAGACGCCGGGCGGCTTCGACTACACCGGCGCCGACTGCATCGGCTGGATGCGGGAGGCCGGCTTCCGGGAGGCCAGGGTCGAACGTCTTCCCGGTCCCTACGCGATGGCGGTGGCGATCAAGTAAGCGCGAACGCATAACGGCATTAAGAAAGATTTAGGCGCGCATCGCGTGCCCGATAAACTTCCCTGGTGCCCTTGGTGTCTTGGCGGTTCAAACCAAACAAGAAAGGCGCGACCGTTACCGGCCGCGCCTTTCTTGTACGCGAATGAAAACTCAGTGAAGCTTCTGCGGCAGCGCCGCGATGGCGTCATCGATCAGCGCCGTGCCGCGCTTTCCCTGGAGCTGTTCCGCGAGCATGCCGCGGGTCGCCGCAATCGCGACGTCGACTGCGACGTCGCGGACCTCGGCGATCGCCTTCGCCTCGGCCTGGGCGATCTTTTCCTCGGCCTGGCGCTGACGGCGCTCCAGCGACGCCTCCAGGTCGCGCGCCGCCTGCTGGGCGAGGCGCTCGGCCTCGGCCTTGGCGTGGACGACGATCTCCTCGGCTTCCTTGAGCGCGTCGCGCTGCTTGCGCTGGTAGAGCGCCAGGGTCTGCTGCGCCTCCTCGCGGAGCCGCTGCGCCTCGTCGATCTCGGCCTTGATCTTGGCCGCCCGCTCGTCGAGCGAGCGGGTAATCATGTCCGGCACCTTCTTCCAGATCGCGATCCCGATGACGATCAGGAAGGCGACGAGGATCCAGATTTCCGGTTCGCGCAGCATGTCAGGCACGTCCTTTCATCACGGCGTCGACCGCGGCGCCGGCATGTGCCTCGTCGACGTCGACGCCGGTCAGGCGCTGCGCCGCCGTGCGCGCGACGTCCACCGCGATCGAGCGGACGTTCGCCAAGGCCGCGTCGCGCGCCGCGGCGATCCGCTTCTCGGCGGCGGCGGTCTGCTCGGCCAGTTTGGCGCCCGCCGCGCGTTGCCGCTCGGCCGTCTCGGCGGCGAGCCGCTCGCTGGTCTGGCGGACCGTTTCCTGCGCCTGGGCGCGCGCCTCGGCGAGCGCCCTCTCGTAGGCGAACATCACCGCTTCGGCGTCGCTCTTCATCTGCGCGGCGCGTTCGAGATCGCCGTCGATCCTTGCCCGGCGCTCGGCGATGGCGGCGCCGACGCGCGGCAGGGCCACCTTCGTCATCAGGACATAGAGGACGATGAAGGACACCGCCAGCCAGAAGAGCTGGGGAGCGAAGGTCGTAACGTCTAGTTGCGGCATGTCGTGGCGCACCCTCCCGCAAGCATGGCGAAAGGGCGCCCGGTCGCAACGTAGTTGCGGGGCACCCCTTCGGCCGGGGTTGGCCTCGATCAGGTGAAGAGGATCAGGAACGAAATCAGCAGGGCGAACAGCGCGACGGCTTCCGTCAGCGCGAACCCGAGAATGCCGATCGGGAACACAGTGTCGCGGGCCGACGGATTGCGCGCGATCGAGCTGACCAGCGAGCTGAAGATATTGCCGATACCGGCGCCGACACCGGCGAGGGCGAGAACGGCGACACCGGCGCCGATCATCTTGGCGGAAGCGAGATCCATGGTGATTTCCCCTGGTCAGAGATGGGCGGAACGTCGAACCGTCGCGGGCCTGCCGACCTCAATGGAGGTGGACGGCGTCGCGCAGGTAGAGACAGGTGAGGATGGTGAAAACGTAGGCCTGGAGAACGGCGACCAGGACCTCGAAGATCGTCAGCGCCACGTTGAGCGACAGCGGCACCAGCCCGAGCGGCAGCAGGAACGCACCGAGGCCGACCGTGAATGCCGCGAAGACCTGCAGCATCGTGTGGCCGGCCATCATGTTGGCGAAGAGACGGACCGACAGGCTGATCGGGCGGGTGAAGTAGGACAGCACCTCGATCGGTACGATCAGCGGCATCAGCAGCATCGGCGCGCCCTGCGGCACGAAGAAGGTCAGGAAATGCGTGCCGTGCCGCGCGAAGCCGATCAGCGTCGTGAACACGAACACGACCAGCGCCAGCGCGAACGTCACGATGATGTGGCTGGTGTAGGTGAAGCTGAATGGAATCAGGCCGAGCAGGTTGCCCAGCAGAACGAACATGAACAGCGAGAAGACGAACGGGAAATACTGCCGTCCCTCGCTGCCGACATTGTCGCGGACCATGCTGGCGATGAACTCGTAGAACAGTTCCGCCGCCGACTGGAGCCGGGTCGGCACCAGGCGCGCGCCGCGCGCCGCGGCGACGAGGAACCATGTCACCAACAGCACCGCGATCAGCATGAACAGCGACGAGTTGGTGAACGACAGGTCGAGGTTGCCGATATGGATCGGGATGATGCGCCGGATCTCGAATACTTCGAGCGGCCCCGCGACATGTTCCGCGTGTCCCGCCGCTGCGCTGTGTTCTGCCGCCACGTCAGTCCTCGTGCGATTCGCGACCTACAGTCTTTTCATCGGACGTTTGGCGATACCCCGCCGAAAGCCCGAGGCCATTGATGGCGCGGTAGACGTTCAGCATGCCCGCCGCCGCGCCGAGAAAGAAGAACACGACCATGGCCCACGGCCGCGTTCCGAGCCACCGGTCGATGAGCCAGCCGATGCCGACGCAGACGACCAGGGCAGAGACAAGTTCCACACCGATGCGGAAAGCCAGCCCGAGGGCGTTCTGCGGAACGCCGGTCCGGCTCCCTCCACCTGTTGCCGCCGGTTCTTCCCGCCCGCGGCGCGCCTTCTCCAGACGCTCGCCCAGAGCCTTCAGCGGATCGGCAGGTTCCCGTTCGTCCATCGCCGGACTCCAGCAACGCCTTTCCGTTCCGGCTCACTGGGCGCCAAAACGGGGCGAACCATAAGTAGCGGTCCCAGGCAAGTCAATGCCGGACGCCTAGCCGCTCTGCGGCAGAAAAGCACATAATGCGGGCACTCGCGGTGAAGGCGAGCCGTACCCTCGGCCAAGTCGTCAGAACCGATCTGGATCGAAGGCGACGACGGTGCGTCCATCGGTCGCCGCGGGCAGCAGCGCGGCGGCGCCGGGCAGGACGTGCTCGGCGTAAAAGCGCGCCGTCATCAGCTTCGTCTCGGCGAAGCCGGCATCGCCCTCGCGGGCGCCGAGCCGCCGCTGCGCGGCGAGCGCCGCCTTCGCCATCAGCCAGCCGCCGACTACGGTTCCGAACATCCTCAGATACGGAACCGAGCCGGCGGCCGCGCGCGCCGGGTCGGCGCGGCCCGTCTCGACCAGCCATTGCGTCGCCCGGTCGAGCGCGTCGACCGCGGCGGCGAGTTGCCGGCGCACCGTCGCGAGGTCGTCGCCCGGCTGGGCGGCGAGGTCGGCGTCCAGGGCTCGCATCTCGCCGATCAGCGCTGCTGCGGCGGCGCCGCCGTCGCGCAGCAGCTTGCGGCCGACGAGGTCGTTCGCCTGGATGCCGTTCGTGCCCTCGTATATCGGCAGGATGCGCGCGTCGCGGAGATGCTGCGCCGCCCCCGTCTCCTCGATGAAGCCCATCCCGCCGTGCACCTGCACGCCGCTCGACGCGGTCTCGACGCCGAGATCGGTGGACCATGCCTTCACCATCGGGATCAGCAGGTCGACGAGACGCTGCTGCCGGGCGCGCTCCGCGGCGTCGGGATGGTGTCGCGCGCGGTCGATCGCGCCGGCGGCGACGTAGGTCAGGGCGCGTGCCGCCTCGGTATGGGCGCGCATCGACAGCAGCATGCGCTTTACGTCGGGGTGGTGGATGATCGGCAGCGCCGTCTCCGCCGTCGCGGCGCGGGCCCCGCTCGCGAGCGGCTTGCCCTGGATGCGCTGGCGGGCGAAGTCGCGCGCCTGCTGATAGGCGCGCTCGGCGATCGCGACGCCCTGAAGGCCGACGTTGAGACGGGCATTGTTCATCATCGTGAACATGCATTCGAGCCCGCGATTCTCGTCGCCGATCAGATAGCCGACGGCGCCGCCGTTGTCGCCGAACGCGAGCACGCAGGTCGGGCTCGCATGGATGCCGAGCTTGTGCTCCAGGCTGACCGTCCGGACGTCGTTGCGCTCGCCGAGGCTGCCGTCCTCCTTGACCAGGAATTTCGGCACGATGAAGAGCGAAATGCCCTTGCTGCCCGGCGGCGCGTCGGGAGTGCGCGCCAGGACCATGTGGACGATGTTCGGCGCCAGATCGTGGTCGCCGTAGGTGATGAAGATCTTCTGCCCGGTGATCCGATACGTCCCGTCGGGCTGCCGCACGGCCCGCGTCCGGAGCGCCCCGACATCCGAGCCGGCCTGCGGCTCGGTCAGGTTCATCGTGCCGGTCCACTCGCCCGTGACCAGCTTCGGCAGATAGGTCGCCTGCTGCTCCGGCGAGCCGTGCTCCTGCAGCAGCTCGACCGCGCCGACGGTGAGGAGCGGGCAGAGCGCGAACGCCATGTTGGCGCCGTTCCAGATCTCCAGGGCGGCCGTCGCCACCGACACGGGCAACCCTTGTCCGCCCCATTTCGGATCGAACGGCAGGGCGTTCCAGCCGCCCTCGACATACGCCCGATAGGCTTCCTTGAAGCCGTCGGGCGTGCGCACGACGCCGTTCTCCAGTACGCTCTTCTGGCGGTCGCCCACCGTGTTCAGCGGCGCGATCACCTCGCCGGCGAGCTTCGCCGCCTCTTCGAGCACGGCGTCGACCACGTCCGCCGAAGCGCTCTCGCAGCCGGGCAGCGTGGCGATCTCCGGCAGGCCGGCAAGCTCGTCGAGCGCGAAGCGCATGTCGGCGAGCGGAGCATTGTACGGAGTCATGGACGTCTCCTCAGTTCGCCGTGTCCCTGGTGACCTGCGGGGCCGGGGTGCTCGGGATGACGCCGAGCCCGGCCAGGAGTCCCAGCGCCATTATCACGGCGGCGGTCAGAAAAAAGAGCAGCTTGCGGGGCATTGTACAGGATCGCGGCGCTCTGCGGGCTGGTTCCGCGGCAGTCGCTAAGAGCCTGCCGAGGCAGGCTCCGAGGCGATGATCTTGCCGGGGTTCATGATGTTGTCCGGATCGAGCGCGCGCTTCACGCAGCGCATCAGGTCCAGCTCGACCGGCGACTTGTAATGCTCCAGCTCGCCGAGCTTCAGCCGGCCGATCCCGTGCTCGGCGCTGATCGAGCCGCCGAGAGCCGCGATGCGGTCGTGGACGATCCGGTTCATCTCTTCCCGGCGGGCAAGGAAGGCATCCCGGTCGGCGCCGACCGGCTGGCTGAGGTTGTAGTGGATGTTGCCGTCGCCGACATGGCCGAACGCGACGATGCGGACGCCGGGGCACGCGGCCTCGATAGCGGGGCCGGTCTCGCGGATGAAATCGGCGACGCGGCTTACGGGCACCGATACGTCATGCTTGATGCCGCCGCCCTCGTGCTTCTGCCCCTCGACGATACCCTCGCGGATCCGCCAGAGGTCCTTCGCCTGCGCATCGCTCGCCGCGATCACCCCGTCCCGGACGAGTTCCCGCTCCATCACGTCGGCAAGGAACGCCTCGACGGCGTCGCGCAGGCCGCCGTCGCGCCGGCTCGATGCGACGTCGAGCAGCGCGTAGCAGGGGTACGGCGCGGCGATCGGATCGACGACGCCGGGCACGTGCTTCGTCGCGATCTCCAGCCCGATCCGCGGGATCAGCTCGAAGGCGGTGAGCTGGTCCCCGCTCGCGGCGCGCGCCAGCGCGAACGTCTCCATGACATCCTCGACGCGCTCGAACGCGATGAGCGCCGTCACGGTTTCCTGCGGCCGCGGGAACAGCTTCAGCGTCGCCGCCGTGATGATGCCGAGCGTGCCCTCGCCGCCGATGAAAAGGTGCTTCAGGTCGTAGCCCGTATTGTCCTTCCGCAGCGTGCGCAGGCCGTTCCAGATCCGGCCGTCCGGCAGCACCACCTCCAGGCCGAGGGTCAGGTCGCGCATGTTGCCGTAGCGCAGCACCGCGATGCCGCCGGCATTGGTCGAGAGGTTGCCGCCGATCCGGCACGATCCCTCGGCGCCGAGGCTCAGCGGGAACAAACGGTCGTGCGCCGCCGCCGCTTCCTGGAGATCGGCGAGGATCACGCCGGCTTCGGCGGTGATCGTGTAGTTGATCGGGTCTATGTCGCGGATGCGGTTCAACCGCGCGAGGCTCATCACGATGCAGTTGCCGTCCTCCGGCGGCACGCCGCCGCCGACGAGGCCGGTGTTGCCGCCCTGCGGCACGATCGGCAGCTTCGCTTCGGCGCACAGGCGGACGATCTCCGCCACTTCCTCGACCGACCCCGGCCGGACGACGCGCCGCGCCGCGCCGCGGAACAGCCCGCGCTCCTCGATCAGGTAAGGCTCCATCTCCGCGGGATCCGCGGTGCAGTATCGCGGCCCGACGATCCGCTCTATGCGGCCGAGCACGTCGCTATACGAGCGGCGGGAAGCGGCGGGGGGAGACATGGTCATCGTCGGTTGACCTCGTTCGGGCGGCGGGCGAGCGGACCTCCTGCTTACGGCACCGCCGGGGGCGCCTCTAGGCAAGGTTCCAGTGCCGAGTTAAGATAGGAACGTACCGGCCATTCGGCACCGGTTCTAACGATCGCAGAGCGCGATTGCCGGCAATTTCCTATAATTCAGTGTAACGAATTCTTGACGTGGCGCTCCTGCCGTGTGAATTTTCTGCAACCCACGGTGGCGGTAGCGCGGCAGGAAAATCGTCCGGTTGGGAAATCATGGCGAGCGGTATGCCGCTTGCCCTTTCTGCCGCTAGTTGGCGCGCCTTTTTCGGCTATACCGGCACCCGCCCGGCGGGTTGCGGCCGGTTTCGTATGCCAGCATCAATTATGCTCTTGAGAACGAGGAAACAATGATGACGGGTGAATCCGTTCGACAGAACTTTCTGGCGCAGATGGAGGCGATCGCGGAGGCACATCTCCCCTCACGCTCGCCGTTCTTCGGCCGGCTCGGCGGCCTTCAGGACGGGATGGCGCGTTCCCCGGAACTGCTCGGCGAGATCCATCTCGCCTACCAGAGCGCGATGCATTCGACGCGGGTGGCGGTCTACCATCTTCCTTATCTCGACGCGCCGGCGCTCCGCGCGCGCAAAGTGCAGATCTTCGTCGACGACGACGGGCTCGCGAACGGCGACACCCATCACTATCAGCTGACGCGCGCCTTCGCGCATATCGGCGCCCGCCTCCGTCTCAGCGACGAGGAGTTCGGGACGATCGAGGAGTTGTGCGCCCGCGTCGACCCCCCGATCGCGCGGTTCATGCAGCTCGCCGGGGAACTCTATCCGCGCTCGCACGGCGCGTGGTGCATCGTCGAGATGCTGTCGGTCGACTGGATGACCGCGCTCGCCGACGCGCTCGCCCGGCACTTCCCGGCGGTCCGCCGCGAACCCTATTTCGCCGAGTGCTTCGACAACGAGGTCGAGGAGCGGCACGCCGCGGAGTCGCTCGCGATCGCCGCCGACACGATCGTCGCGCGTCCGCATCTCCTGGAGCCGACGCTCGCCGACGCGCGGACGATGGCGGAAGCGCTCGACGGCGTGTGGCGCCATCTCGACGACATCGTCACGAAGTACGCGGCCGCCGCCGCCGTCGCCGACGACAGGGGTGAGCACCGCCTTTCGGCCTGACCCGCCCCCTAAGCGGGATAGGCTCTTAAGGGCTTTCGGGCCGGACGTTCAGGCCGGTCGGGGCGCGGCGGCGCGGCGCAGGCGGTCGTTGATCGCAGCGCCGAGCCCAGTCTCCGGAACCGGCGCGACGGCGATGCCGGTGAACGCCTCCGGCCGGTCGAGCATGCGCAGCATCGCGAAAAGGTTGGCGGCGGCTTCGACGAGATCGCCGCCGCGGCTCAGCGAAAGCACCTCGGCCGCGCCCGCCGGGCCGAAGCCGAGGTACGCCTCGCCGGGCCGTGCGTCCGTGGCGTCGAGCCGCACCGGCAGCGACGGTGCGTAATGGCTCGCCAGCATGCCCGGTGCGCGCGGCGCGGCATCCTCATCGCTCAGCGCCGCTGCCGGCGCATCGGCGAGCGGACCGACGAGCGGCTCCAGCGCCTCGCGCGTCACGGCGCCGGGGCGGAGCAGGGCAGGGTGCGCGTCGCCGCCGCCGAGATCGAGCACCGTCGATTCGAGCCCGACGCGGCACGGTCCGCCGTCGACGACGAGCGCGACGCGGTCGCCCAGCTCGGCACGGACATGGTCGGCCGTGGTCGGACTGACGCGGCCGGAACGGTTCGCGCTCGGCGCCGCGATCGGCCGTCCGGCGGCGCGCAGCAGGCGCTGGGCGATCGGGTGCGCCGGCACGCGCACGGCGATCGTGTCCAGCCCGGCGCTGGCGAGCAGCGACACCGGCGAGTCGCCACGGCGCGGCAGCACCAGCGTCAGCGGCCCCGGCCAGAAAGCCCGTGCGAGTCGGGCTGCGCGGTCGTCCAGCACGGCGAGTCGCGACGCCGCATCGATGTCCGGTACGTGCGCGATCAGCGGGTTGAAGCGCGGCCGGCCCTTCGCGTCGAAGATCGCCGCGACGGCCCGGTCATTCGTCGCGTCGCCGCCGAGACCATAGACGGTCTCGGTCGGAAAGGCGACGAGCCGGCCTGCGCGCAGCAGCGCCGCGCCCTGCTCGATGATCGCGTCGGAAACCTCTGAACCGAACATGTGCGCGATATAGCAGCCTGACGGCGCGGCGTCGCTTGCCGCGCGAGAAACGACCCGACAAACTGCGCCTGGAGCCTATCCCGGCAGGGTTGATGCGGTCTGCGTCAGCTTACCGGGATAGGCTCTTACCGCGGGGGGCGGAGTATCATGGCGGGCAAGATCATCACCGTCGCGCAGCAGAAGGGCGGCGCGGGAAAGACGACGCTGGCGGCGCATCTCGCGCTCGCCTGGGCAGGCGAGGGCAGGCGCGTCGCCCTCGTCGACATCGATCCGCAGGGCAGCCTGACGGCGTGGCACCGGCTCCGCGAGGAGCGGCTGGGCTCCGGGCGAAGCGGCCTTACCTGCGCCGACATCAAGGGCTGGCGCGTCGCCAACGAGGCGGAGCGGCAGGCGCGCGATCACGACATCGTGCTGATCGACAGTCCGCCGCATGCCGAGACCGAGGCGCGGGCCGCGGTGCGCGCGGCGCATCTCGTCGTCGTCCCGGTGCAGCCCTCGCCGATGGACGTCTGGGCGACGCGGCCGACGCTGGAGCTGGCGCGCCAGGAGCGGGTGCCGGCGCTCATCGTGCTCAACCGCGTGCCGCCGCGGGCGAACCTGACCGATACGATGCTGGCGTGGATCGAGGAACTGGGCGCCGAGGTCGCGCAGGCCCGGATCGGCAACCGCGTCGCGCTGGCCACCGCGCTTGCCGAAGGATCCGGCGTCACCGAGATGGGCGGCGGCGGTCGCGCCGCCGAGGAAGTCGCCGCGCTGGCCGGCGAAATCCTGCAACGCGGCGCGCGCTGACCGTCTTTGTCCCGGGCGAGAATCGCTGCGCCCTGAGCGGTGTTCCTACTTGAGCGCTGTTCCTAACGTACGGGCGGGGCTTGCCCCGCCCTCGCAGCAGCGCAGCTCCGGCAGGTGACCTCGTTCCGCTGAGGGCTCGGGCGGCCCAAGGGCCGCCCCTGCGTTAAATTGAATTTAGATCATGCGGTGTGAGGGATCCGCGTAAAGTGGACTTCAACCAGCGCGCGTGAACGTTACGCCGCGCGGATCGTCCGCAGGAAGGTGTCGACTTCCTTGCGCAGCGTCTCGCCTTGCCGCGACAGCTCGGCGGACGCGGCCAGCACGTGCTGCGCAGATCTGCCGGTCTCCGTGGCGGCGGCGCTGACCCCGCCGATGCTGACGCTGATCTCGCCGGTGACGCCGGCCGTCTGCTGCACGTTCCCGGCGATCTCGCGCGTCGCCGTGCCCTGCTGTTCGACCGCGGCGGCGATCGTCGTCGCGATCTCGCTGATCTCGCTGATCGTGCTGCCGATCTGGCGGATCGCGGTGACGGTCTCGCCGGTCGCTCCCTGGATCGCCTCCACCTGGGCGCGGATATCCTCGGTCGCCTTGGCGGTCTGTGTCGCCAGCGACTTCACCTCGGAGGCGACGACGGCGAAGCCCTTGCCAGCCTCGCCGGCCCGCGCCGCCTCGATCGTCGCATTGAGCGCCAGCAGATTGGTTTGGCTGGCGATCTCCGAAATGAGGGCGACCACCTCGCCGATCTTCTGCGCCGCCGCCGCAAGCCCTTCGACGGCCCCGTCGGTGCGGGCCGTATCGTCGACGGCTTGCCGCGCGATCGACGTGGAACGGGCGACCTGCCGGCCGATCTCCTGGATCGATGCCGACAGCTCCTCCGCGGCCGACGCGACGGTCTGGACGGTGGTGCTCGCCTGCTGCGCCGCCGTCGCGACCTCGCTCGATTGGTGCAGGGTCCGCTCCGCCGTCGTCGACATCGCCTCGGCGCTCGCGCGCATTTCGGCCGTCGATCCGGCGACCGTCTCGACGACGCCCTTGACCGACCGTTCGAACGAATCGGCGAGCGCCGCCATCGCCGCCTGCCGCTCGACTTCGGCGCGTGCCTTCGCCTCCTCGCGCTCGGCGGCTAGCCGGGCCACCGCGGCAGCGTTGTCCTTGAACACCTGCACCGCGCGGGCCATCAGCCCGACCTCGTCGGTCCGTGCCGCGCCGGCCACCTCGACCGCATGGTCGCCGTCGGCGAGACGCCGCATCGTGCGCTCCAGGCCGGCGAGCGGTGCCAGCACGCGGCGCAGCACGATCCAGAAGGCGCAAGCCGTCATCGTCATGCCGAGCAGCAGGACGCCGCCGTTGAGGATGAGGTCGCGCAGCGCGCCCGCCGAGATCCGCTGCGCGGCGTCGCGCGCCGCTCCGCCCATCGCGCCGCCGAGCTTGACGATCGTGTCGGTCGCCGCCGCCGACTGCTCGCCCCATTTGGCGGCGGAAACTTGGTAGACGCCGGTCTCGCCCGCCGCATAGACCGCCTCGCGCATATCGTTGAACGTCCCGAAATAGGTCTTCTCGACCGTTTCGATCGCGTCGATCAGATCGGCCGGGACATCCGCCCGGCTGCGCAGGGACCGCACGACCGACCACGCCTCGTCGACATGGCCGCGGTCGGCGGCGAGCGAGCGGGCGACCGCCGCGCTCATCGGGTTGCGCACCGCGATCAGCGCCGCCAGGGCGGATTGCTCGCGAGCTGCGTACTCGGCCATCTCGGCCGTCAGGTGCCGTAGCTGGACGAGCCGGGCAATCGCCGGGTCGGGCACGTCGGACGCCGTCTCGGCCGCGATGCGAAGCGCGTTGACCGCGTCGATCGCACCGGTCGCCGTCGGCTCCCATTCCCGTATCGCATCCGCGTTCCGCTCTCGGAACATCTTGCCGATCGAGTCATCGATGGCGCCGCGGATCGTGCGCAGACGGTCGAGGGCCGTATCGGCGTCGGCGAGTTGCTTCCGCAACTCGGCTGCAACCGGCAGCCGCTTCAGGTCGGCGATGCCCGCCGAGATCGACTCTTCGGCGACGGTGCGGGCCGCCGCTACCTCGTTGCGCCGTTCAGGCGGCGCTGCGTCCATGCCGCGCAACGCCGAAGCGGCGCCGCCTCGCTCCGCCGACAGCGCCGCAGCGCCGCGCAGCAGCAGGTCCGCGGCGTCGTTCACGCCGAGGAAGGCGGTGGCCGTGGCGCGATGACCGATGCTGCGGACCGCATCGAGCGCACAGACCGCGAGCTGCAGGCTCGCGAGCAGTGCGACGACTCCGAGAAGGAGCGTTCGTATGCGCATGGTGACTCTCTCCCGACCGGTCATCTCGACCAATTATCGGAACAGAAAACACCAAATCAGTAAAAATCCGATTGAAATCAACAATATACTAAGGTTCTGTAGAAATTCGCCTTATGGATGACCCTGGCCTGATCCCGACGAGTTGCTCGTCGTTAAACTCCTTCCTGTGCGACGGCCTGTCCGCCGCCGCGGCGGCAACCTCTATCGCTCGGTCAGCTTCAGCTCGATCCGCCGGTTGCGGCGGAGCGCGATTTCGTCGGTGCCGCGGTCGATCGGCTGGAATTCGCCGAAGCCGGTCGCCGCAACCCGGTCGGCCGGAATGCCTTGCTGGATCAGGTACTTCACGACCGAGATCGCACGCGCCGTCGACAGCTCCCAGTTGGATGGGAACTGCGCCGTCGCGATTGGCCGCAGGTCGGTATGGCCGTCGACGCGCAGCACCCAGTTCAGGTCCCGCGGGATCTCCGGCATGATTTCCTTCAGCGCGGTGACGACAGGGTTGAGCTTCTGCTGCGCGTCCGGGCCCAGGAACGCGCTGCCCGGGTCGAACAGCACCTCGGACTGGAACACGAAGCGGTCGCCGACGACGCGGATGTCCTGCCGGTCGCCGAGGATCTCGCGCAGCCGCCCGAAGAACTCGGAGCGGTAGCGCGCCAGCTCCTCGACCTTGTTGGCGAGCGCCACGTTGAGCCGCTTGCCGAGATCGACGATCTGCGTCTGCTGCTCCTTCGACTTGGTGTCGGCGAGGTC
>DASWRT010000242.1:0-17959 GCA_036403035.1 Allostellaceae bacterium
CTGGCGGAGCCAATCTTTGAGACTGATCGTCCCGATGCGCGGATTGTCGCCGGGGGTAAGAGATTGATCGTTCACCTCGATGCCGAAATAGCCCGCATGGGCATCTGCGACCACCCTGCGGGGATCATGGGTTGCGCTCAGGAATCGTCCCACGAGTTCATCGATCGGCGCACGCTCGGGACCGGCGATCTCGATCGTGCCGTTCACCGGCGGCCCGAGCGCGACATCGGCCATCGCATCGGCCACGTCGTCGGACGCGATAGGCTGGAAAAGCGCCGGCGACAGGCGAACCGTCTGCCCGACCGTGCCCGACTGCGCGATCGCGCCCATGAACTCGAAGAACTGCGTCGAGCGGACGATCGTATAGGGAAGCCCCGAGGCCTTGATCAGGTTCTCCTGGGCCATCTTCGCACGGAAGTAGCCGCTCTCCAGAAGTCGATCGGTGCCGACGACGGAGAGCGCGACATGGTGCTTCACGCCGGCAGCTTTCTCCGCGGCCATCAGGTTGCGCCCTGACGTCTCGAAGAATTCCAGGGCGGCCTCGTCCTCGAACGAGGGCGAGTTCGCGAGGTCGACGACGACACGCGCTCCCGCAATCGCTTCGGCCAGTCCCTCGCCCGTGACGGTATTGACGCCCGAGTTCGGCGACGCCGCCACAACCTCGTGCCCCTTGGGACGAAGCCGGCTCACGAGCTTTGTTCCGATAAGGCCGCTGCCTCCGATGACTACGATCTTCATTGGGATCTCCATTCGATGTCGGCTGTCGCGCAGGATGGCCGAAACTCGGGACGGAGACTTTGCGGCGATCTTGAATCATCATCGAGTTCGGCTTGGATTTTTGTCCAAGGCCGCCGACTCGACGGTACCATCAGTGACTTGACCGGCGGCCGCTTGGCAAGGGGCTCGACGCGTGCGCGCGGAGGCGAGGGAGGCACCGCATGTCATTCGTGTTCGGGGACTGTCTGCTCGATCCCGACCGGCGGGAGCTTTTCCGCGGGTCCGAGGCGATTGCGACGGGGCCGCAAGTCTTCGATCTGCTGCTCTATCTGGTGGAGAACCGCGAGCACGTCGTCAGCAGGGACGGCCTGCTCGATGCCGTGTGGGGCGGACGCATCGTCTCGGAATCGACCCTGGCCAGTCACATCAACGCGGTGCGCAAGGCCATCGGCGACAGCGGCCAGGAGCAGCGGCTGATCCGAACGGTCGCCCGCAAGGGGTTCCGGTTCGTCGGCGAGGTCCGGGAGATACGGCCGCCGGATGATCTCAAATCCTCCGAGAGCGGGCCTGCCGTCGGGCGGGGTGAGACACCGGCGCAGCCGCCGGCGCTGGCTCTTCCCGACAGGCCTTCGATCGCCGTCCTGCCGTTCGTGAACCTGAGCGGCGACCCCGCGCAGGACTACTTCGCCGACGGCGTGGTGGAGGACATCATCGCGGCGTTGTCGCGCATTCGCTGGCTGTTCGTCATCGCGCGCAATTCGAGCTTCACCTACAAGGGCCAGGCGGTTGACGTGAAGCAGGTCGGCCGCGAGCTGGGCGTGCGCTACGTGCTGGAGGGCAGCGTGCGCAAAGCGGCGGAACGGATGCGCATCACCGGACAGCTCATCGATGCGACGACCGGAGGGCATCTCTGGGCAGACCGGTTCGAAGGCACCCTGGGCGACATCTTCGAGTTGCAGGACCAGCTGACCGAGAACGTCGTCGGCGCGATCGCGCCCCAGCTGGAGCGGGCGGAAATCGAGCGCGCAAGGCGGAAGCCGACCGAAAACCTCGACGCATACGACTACTACCTTCGCGGGATGGCGAACCTGCATCGGGGCGACAGAGAGTCCACCGACGAGGCGCTGGCCCAGTTCCATCACGCGCTACAGCTCGACGCGAATTTCGCGTCAGTCCATGCGATGGCGGCGTGGTGCTATTTCTGGCGCAAGGTCAACGGTTGGATGGCCGATCCGTCACGGGAGATCGCTGAGGCAGCCCGGTTGGCCCGCCGGGCCGTCGAACTGGGCGGGGACGATGCGATTGCGCTGACGCGAAGCGGTCATGCGCTCGGCCATTTCGCCGGCGACCTCGACGGGGGCATCGCCCTGATCGACAGGGCTCTCGTGCTCAATCCGAACCTCGCGTCCGCCTGGTTCCTCGGCGGATTCCTGAGAGCCTGGAACGGCGAAACGGACGGCGCCGTCGAGCACTTCTCGCGGGCAATGCGTTTGAGTCCCCTCGACCCCGAGATGTACCGGATGCAGGCGGGCATGGCGGTGGCGCATCTGTTCGCCGGGCGCTTCGACGCCGCGTCCTCATGGGCGGAGAAGTCGTTCAGGCATTTGCCGAGCTTCCTGATGGCCGTGAGCATCATTGCGGCGAGCCATGCGCTTGCAAGCCGGCCGGACGAAGCGCAGCGGGCGATGAGCCAGTTGCGCCGGCTCGATCCCGGGCTTCGTATCTCCAATCTTGCGGATTGGCTGCCGATCCGCCGGCCGGAGGACCTTGCGACGTTCGCCGACGGCCTGCGAAGAGCAGGGTTACGGGAATGACGAGGCATGCGGTATCACTCCGGCGCGGCCGACGGAACGCGGGCGCGCAGTTCGTCGACGAGGACTCGCTGATTTTCGGAGTAATCGATCGGGACCACGACGAGATGCACGCCGCCCTCCTTGAAGGCCGTCTCGAGAGTGGGGACCAGATCCTCCGTTGCGCCGATGCGCCACCCCTTGGCTCCATAGGCCTCGGCGTACTTGACGAAGTCGGGGTTGCCGAACGAGAGCCCCCAGTCGGCGAAGTTGTCGACCGCCTGCTTCCAGCGGATCATCCCGTAGGCGCCGTCCTCCAGGACCATGACGACCAGGTTCAGCTTTAGCCGGACGGCCGTCTCCATCTCCTGCGAGTTCATCATGAAGCCGCCGTCGCCGCACACCGCCAGGACGCGGCGCTCGGGGTGGAGCATCGCCGCCATCATCGCCGACGGCAGCCCTGCGCCCATCGTCGCCAAGGCATTGTCGAGGAGCAGTGTGTTCGCGACCCGCGTGCGGTAATTGCGCGCGAACCAGATCTTGTACATGCCGTTGTCGAGCGCCACGATGCCGTCTTCCGGCATGACCTGCCGGACGTCGTGCACGATCCGCTGCGGCGTCGGCGGGAACCGCTCCTCGGCGGCGCGCTCGGCGATCCGCCCGAGGATGCCGTCGCGAAGCGGCAGCAGCGCGTCCGCGTAGTGCAGCTTGCCCTCGACCCGGTCGGCCAGGAGTTCGAGGCTGGGGCCGACGTCGCCGATGACTTCTGCGTGCGGGAAATAGACCTGCTCCACGGTTGCGGGCGTGTAGCCGATATGGATCACCTTCGGCCCGCCGGGTCCCATGATGAAGGGCGGCTTCTCCACCGTGTCGTGGCCGATGGCGATGATCAGGTCGGCGCGCTCGATCGCCTCGTGCACGTAGTCGCGCTCCGACAGGGCGGCGGTGCCTATGTAGAGGTTGGTCCCGCCGGGAACCGTCCCCTTGCCCATCTGCGTCGTGAAGAACGGAATGCGCGTGCGGCGGACGAAGCCGGCCAGCCCGGCGGTCGAGCGCGGCCGGCTCGCGGCGGCGCCGAGCATGATCAGCGGCCGCTTGGCGGCGAGGATCATGTCGGCCGCGCGGTCGAGCGCCGCGCGGTGCGCCATCGGGAGTTCGATCGGATGGGGCGGCACCAGCGGCGGCTGCGGCTCGGCACAGCTCTCGCCCGCCACGTCCTCCGGCAGCTCCAGGTGCACCGGGCCGGGCCGCTCCTCGGTCGCCACACGGAAGGCGTCGCGCACCAGCGTCGGGATGGTGGCGGGGCTGACGATCTGGCGCGAGAGCTTGGTCAGCGGCTTCATCGCCGCAACCACGTCGACGATCTGGAATCGCGCCTGCCGGCTGGACATGATCCCCTTCTGGCCGGTGATCATCACCATCGGCATGGCGCCGAGATGCGCGTAGGCGGCCCCCGTCGCGAGGTTCAAGGCGCCGGGGCCGAGCGTGCTGAGGCAGACGCCGGGCTGGCCGGTGAGGCGCCCGTGCGTCGCCGCCATGAAGGCCGCCGACTGCTCGTGCCGGGTCACGACGAGCTGGATCGCGGACCCGCGGAGCGATTCGAGCACATCGAGGTTTTCTTCCCCCGGCACGCCGAAGATCTGCTTCACGCCCTCGTTCTCCAGCGCGGCAACCAGCAGATCAGAGCCTTTGGTCATGGCGGGGCCTCCGTTCCGTTATGCGTTCATCGGGCGTTATAACGCGCTGCGCGCTCTCCCGCCCGGATATTGGAAGCGAGTACGCCCGGCCGGCCGCGTGAAACCGTTCACGGCGGAGCGTCACGATCCGAGCCATCGCGCTTCGAGCCACGCGCCGCTCAGCGTCGCCTCCTTGACGCACCGGACCAGCACGTCGACGGCGCGCTGGACGTGCGGGCGGACGATCCTGTTCGCCGGGAGGCCCAGCACGATCGTCCGGGTGATCGTCGGATCGCTCAACGGCGCGGCCGTGACGTGCTTGCGCCCCACGTCGTCCGCCACGGCGATGGCGGGGAGGATGGTCAAGCCTTGTCCGCCGATGACCAAGCCCTTTTGGACGCTCGTCGCATTGGTTTCGGCGGCGATGTCAGCGCCATGCGGGCGACCGCGCAGGCATGGTCGACCAGGGTCCGTATCCCGTCCGGCGCGCTCGGCAGGATGAGCGGCTTTCCGGCGAGGCTTGCCAGCGGGACCGGACGGCTCTTGCGCAGCCGGGCCGATGGCGGTCCGACCACCCAGAGCGCCTCCTCGATCAGCGGCCTGGCGTGAACGGCCGGCGAGCGGTCGGCGCCGTAAAGGAGGGCGGCGTCCACCTCGCCGGTTTCGAGCCACTGCCGCAGCGTGCCGGCATAGGCCATCGCGATCCTGATGCGGATGCCGGGGTACGCCGCTGCGACGGCGCCCACCAGCGGGGTCGATAGCAGATCGCCGGTGCTCGGAATCAGGCCGAGCGTGACGAGGCCGCCGACGCCGGCCCCGTCGGCGGATCCCGCGACCTCGGCCCGCGCACGGTCGAGTTCGAGCATCGCGCGCCGCGCGTAGGCGGCGAGCGTTCGGCTGGCTTCGGTAAGGACCATGCCGTAGCGCTCGCGCTCGAACAGGTCGGCCCCGATATCCTCCTCCGGGAGGCGGAGCTGCCTCGACACCGCCGGCTGCACGAGGTTGAGCGCCTCGGCGGCCCGAGTGGCGTTGCCGGTCTCGGCGACCGTCAGGAATGCGCGCAATCGCTTGGAGTCCATGGCGCTCCAGCAATGCCGGGACATGATCCTGATATCAGGTATCTCTATTGTACTGCATGACCCATCACTTTCTATTATCGCCCATCGAAACCGACGGCTAAATGCGACGGACGGGGCTATGGATCATACGCAGGCTGCGGCGGCTCCTGCCGCTTCTTGGCAAGAGACGATCTTCAAGATCCTGAAGGAGGGCGGCGTGCGCCAGATCGCGTACGTGCCCGATGCAGGACATTCGCACGTCATCCGTTGCGCGCAGGATGATCCGGACATCCACGACGTCGTCCTCACGACCGAGGAGGAAGGCGTCGCTCTGGCCTGCGGCGCATGGCTCGGCGGGCAGCGGGCCGTCCTGCTGATGCAGAGCAGCGGCGTCGGCAATTGCGTCAACATGTTCTCGCTGCTGCGCAGCGCCGACTTTCCTTTCCTCACGCTGGTGACGATGCGCGGCGAGTACGCGGAGTTCAACCCGTGGCAGCGGCCGATGGGGCAGGCGACGCAAGCGGCGCTGGAGTTGATGGGCATCACGGTCCTCCGCGCCTCGCATCCGGGCGAAGTCGAGGATATCGTCGGCGCGGCTCTGGACTCCGCCTTCGGAGCGGGCGAGCAGGTGGCCGTGCTGCTGGGGCAGAACCTGATCGGGCGCAAGAAGTGGGAGAGCCAGTGATGAGCACGCCGACCCTCGCCGCCGCCACTGCCGCCGTCACCGCCGCGGGCAAGGCCGATCGCCGGGAGTTCGTCGCCAGGCTGCTGCGCCACCTGCCGGAGGACGCGCTCGTCGTCACGGGGCTCGGCTCCTCCTCCTACGACGTGTTCGCGGCAGGCGACCGCGACGGGAACTACTATCTCTGGGGCGCGATGGGCGGCGCCGCCGCATTGGGGCTCGGACTCGCGCTGGCGCAGCCGGACAGGCCGGTGGTCGTCGTCACCGGCGACGGCGAGCAGCTGATGGGCATCGGCTGCCTGGCGACGATCGCCGCCAAGCAGCCCCGCAACATGACGATCGTCGTGCTCGACAACGGGCATTACGGCGAAACGGGTATGCAGCGCAGCCATACGAGCCTCGGCGCCGACCTTGTTGCCGTGGCCAAGGGGTTCGGCATCGCCGACGCCTTCTCCGTTGCGAGCGCCGATCGCTGCGCCGAGATTGCGGACCGGGCACGCGCACGAAAGGCGCCCGCGTTCGTTCAGGTCCTGATCGACGCGGCCGAGCCGCCGCGAGCGCTGCCGCCGCGCGACGGGGCGTTCGTCAAGAACCGCTTCCGCGCCGCACTCGGTTTCAAGCCGTTCTAGCCCGTCGCCTATCTCCGCATGGAGGCGCGACATGTGCTCTCGCGACCCGAAAATGAGCGGCCTCCTGCTTGGCCCGGCGGTCTCGCCGTGTGCGGCATGGGACGGCTTGCGTCGATCACGCCGCGGCAGCGGTCCAGCCATTTCGGGCTGAACCGCGGGAGATCCGCTCAATGCACGTGAATCGGCCGGACCTCCACGCCGCCGTCGCGATGGTGCTCGACGACGCACCCGCTCAGGCTGGCGGCGCCGATGCACGCCAGCGCCAGCAAGGCGGCAACCTTGAATCGCGTCATGATGGGCAGCGCCTCAACGCCATTCGCGCCGGTCGTAGTACCCGCCGTGGCCGCGATCCCCGCCATGGTCGCCACCACGCTGGTAGCCACCGCGACCATACCCGCGACCGCCGCCGCCGCGATCCTCCTCGAAGAAGCAGCCTGTCAGGGTTGTGCTGAGGCCGATGCCGGTCAGGACGAGGAGGAGTGCCACTTTCAATTTGCTCACGTCGGGCTCCGCGAAACGTTCATCCTGTCAAGGTCAACATCGCAAACGGCGAAAAAGAGCCAAAGCCATGCGGACGACGGCCGGGGAGAAGGGCATCGCGCCCCGCGGCTTCCGGAAACGCGCGACTTCTATCCCGCTTCGCCCGGCGCCGATGGTATAAAGGTCGGGCGGTGTGAAGCTGGCGATTGCAGGCGCCGCCGGCCGGCCGGATGCGTCGGTTCGGGACGGGAGCTGAGAGCCTGACGAGACAGGCTCCCAGCCAGCCAAAGGTGTCGGCCGCAGGGCACGGGCGAGGGAGGTCGGTATGCCGTTCGATGGCAGCAATCCGGTCGATGGCGTCGCGGCGAAGGCGCCCGGCGCCGGCGAGGCGATGCGCGATGCGACGACGATCTCCTTGCCGCCGCCGCCTCCCGCAATGGAGCATCTGCCGGGCGCCGCCGCCTGGAAGGATCGCCTGCTCGCGCTCTTGCGGCGTGTCGACGCGTACCTGTTCCCGCCGGTGCCGAACGAGCCGGCGGACGTCACGCCGGCGCAGGTGCTGGAAGAGGCGCGCGGCCTCGTCGAGGAGCGGCAGGACTGGGCGCAGGGCGCCTATGTGACGTTCGGCGGACGGTACTGCGCGATCGGGGCGGTGCGGACGGCGGGGCGGTGCCTCGGCGACCGCGCGGCGGAGCGCGCGGCGTGCGATCTGCTGGCCGACGCCGTGGCGCGGCGGGGCTTCCCCGACGTCGAGACGATGAACGACCGGTCGTCGCACCGGGCGGTGCTCGCCGCATTCGACGAGGCGATCGCAGCGGCGCAGCGGGCGGAAGGCGAGGGCGGCGAACCGTCGAGGGCGTGACGACGGGCACGGCGGGAGTGATCGGCGATTCCACATCTTCCTCTCCCGTTTGCGGGAGAGGGCCGGGGTGAGGGCGGGGAGCCGATCGCGCCGAACTAACCTATTACTCAGAAGAAGAAATTCCCCTCACCCCATCCCTCTTCCGCTTGCGGGAGAGGGAGCAATGTGCATCGGCCTTGCCGATTTCGGAAAGTCTTCGGCCATTCTTACCGCACCGTCGGGCCGGTGCCCGTGGCGGTGCGGGTGGCGCCGAAATCGACGTCGACGATGCGGCGCCGGTTGCGGATCACGGCTTGCACCACGAAGGTCATGGCGCCGCCGATCGCGAGGCAGACGGCAAGGAACAGCATCGGGGCGATCGTGCTGCCGGTGGTGTCGCGGATCCACGGCACGACGTTCTGCGCGACGAAGCCGCCGAGGTTGCCGACCGAGTTGATCGCCGCGAGGCCGGCCGCCGCCGAGGCGCCGGTGAGGAAGCTCGACGGCAGGCTCCACAGCACCGGCTGTCCGGCGAAGATGCCGGCGGCGGCGCCGCACAGGAAGGCGAACTTCACCGCGTCGCCGGGGACGTAGACGCTGAGGACGAGGCAGGCGGCGCCGAACAGCGCCGGCCCGACGATGAACGGCGTCTGCCGTCCGGTCCGCGAGGCGAGCGTCGGGATCGCCCACAGCGCGACGGCGACGATCACCCAGGGGATGATGTTGATGAAGCCGTTCGCCAAATCCGAGACGCCGAAGCTCTTCACGATCGTCGGCAGCCAGTAGCTGAGCCCGTAGGCCGCCAGCGGGAAGGCCACGTACCAGAGGCACATCAGCAGCACGCGCGTGTCGAGCAGGGCCGCGAAGGGGTTGGCGTGCGTAGTCTTCGCCATCGCCCGATCCTCCTCGGCGAGGGTCCGGTGCAGCCAGTCCTTCTCCGCGCGGTCGAGGAAGCGCGCGTTCTCGGGCCGGTCGTCGAGATAGGACAGGGTGACGAAGGCCATCGCGATCGCGGGGATGCCGGTGGCGAGGAATACCCATTGCCAGCCGCGCAGGCCCAGGGCGCCGTCGAGCGTCAGCAGCGCGCCGCCGACCGGCGCGCCGACCGCGTTGGCGATCGCGCTGAAGATCATGAACCAGCCGACCATCCGGGCGCGGTGCTCGAACGGGAACCAGATCGTCAGCACGTAGAGCACGCCGGGGAAGAAGCCGGCCTCGCAGGCGCCGAGCAGGAAGCGCAGCACGTAGAACATCGCGGCGTTCTGCGTGAAGGCGAGCGCCAGCGTGACCGCGCCCCAGGAGATCATGATCCGGGCGAACCAGCGCCGCGCTCCGACCCGCTCCAGGATGACGTTGCTCGGCACCTCGAAGAAGAGATAGCCGATGAAGAACAGCGAGGCGCCGAGCCCGTAGGCGTACTCGGAAAGGCCGAGATCGCCGACCATCTGCAGCTTCGCGAAGCTGACGTTCTGCCGGTCGATGTAGGCGATCAGGTAGATGAAGCCCAGGAACGGGACGAGCCGCATCGTGATCTTGCGGATCAGCGCCGCCGCGCCGTCCGTTCCCATCGCGGTCGCGGCGGCGCTGCCGCCGTCACCGCCGCCAAGCTGCGCGCTGACCGTGCGACCCGCCGTTTCTCGCATATCGTCCCTCCCGGCATGTGGCCTGCGTCCGCCGGCCGGCCGGCCGCCCTTGCTGCGGCTGCGGCCCGCGTCCCGGCTGCTTTGCGTCGACTAACGTCCGCCGAAGGCGGTTCGGTCCCGCAAAGGTCCGCCGGAAAGGTCCGCCGGCGGCCGCCGCCGCTGGCTCCGGCGTCATTCGAGCGTGATGCGGTGCGTGAACTGCCGCCCGTCCGTGACAGTGATCTGGGCGAAGCCGATCAGCCGGGCAAGATCGTAGAAGGTAAAGAGGTCGTCGACCGCGTAATCGCGGAAGAGCGGCGTCTGGCGGGCGATCTGGGTGAACATCGCGAGCAGGGCGCGCATGCGGTACGGGGTATCGAGCCAGCCGTCCTGCATGCCGACGATGATCAGCTTCTCGGCGTCGTCGCCTTTCGCGAAGAGCAGATAGGGCGGCGGGTAGGGCGCCGCGAGCTGCGAGGCGGTTATCAGCGTGACGAATTCCAGCCGGCGGCGGCGGTCGTTGTCGTCGAGCACGCGGGCGCGCGACTTGTAGGTCTCCGTCGACGTGACCGCGGGGTAGTAGTAACCCTCATGGGCGCTTACGTCGGGGGCGCCTGCGTCGGCCGCCGGTGCAGCCGTGTCGGCGGCGCGGGCCGTGCCGGCCGCGGCGAGCGGCACGATAACGGCGGCGAGGAGCAGCCGCATCGAGACGGCGGCGGCGAGATGCGTCGGGATCATGATGAGCGGGCTCCGCAGGAAGGAAGCACCATCCCATCCTGCGCCGCCGCGCAAATCAAGCCGTTGCAGAACTCCGGTCCGCTCCCGCACCGGGCTGTGTCTCGGTCACGAACAAATTTTTTCACCGCGGAGGACGCAGAGAACCGCGGAGGTCCGCAGAGGTATTGTTCCCGCGCGCCGCAGGCGCGCAGCCGATTGCTCTGCGGCCCTCCGCATCTCTTCCGCGCTCTCAGCGGTAAAGGGCATTTCTCCGGCCTCTACCAGACGACCGCGCCGTCTGAGACCGGGTTGACCACGGACACGTGGTCCTCGACAGCCTTGACGCCGGGGACGGTCTCGGCGGCGGCGCGCAACGCCCGCTGCTGTTCCTCCGAACTGACCGATCCCCATAGATGGACGATGCCGTCCTTGACCACGACGGTCGTGCCGGCGCGGGGCGCCCAGGGCTGGTCCTTGAGGGCGGAGAGGATCCTTTCCTGAAGATCGCGGTCGTCTGCGGTCGGCTCCGCGACCGCCGCCGCCGCGCCGCTCGCCAAGGCCTGGAGCAGGTTGGCGCGGCTGACGATCCCGACGAGCTGCGTCCCGTCGCGCAGCACGGGAACGCGCTTGATGCGCCGGTTCTCCAGCACGCGGACCACCTCGTCCAGCGTTGCGTTCTCGTCGACGCTTACGACCGGCTGGCTCATCACGTCCCGCACCGCCCGGCCGTGCGCCTTCAGGTAGTCCCCGGCCTCGGCGGCCGGTCCGGCCACGAGCCTCAGCCACCACGAGGCGCCGGTGCCGCGCCGCCGCTCGGTCCCCGTCTCGGCGCGGTGCAGCAGGTCGCCCTCGCTGATGACCCCGACGACGCGGCCCGTGCCGTCGACGACGGGTAGGCCGCTGATCCGGTGTTCGAGCATGTGCCGCGCCGCGTCCGCGACAGAGCTGTCCGGACCGATGGTGATGACGTGGCGGGTCATAATGTCGGCGGCCTTCATCGCGCGTCCTCCCCGATGCGGCCCCGGCGAAAGGGGCCTTTCCCGTGGCTAACGGCCTGAGGGACGGAATGTCGACGTGCCCGCCCGCCCGGTCAGCCGCCGCTACGAGCCTCGCCCGGCGCCGGCATGCGGGGCGCCGGCCGCTCCATGCCGCCGCTCCCTGCGGCGAGGTCGCGCAGGATCGGGCAGTCGGGCCGGCCGTCGCCGTGGCAGGTACGCGCCAGATCGTCCAGCGTGTCGCGCATCGACCGCAGTTCGGCGATCTTCGCGTCGAGCGCGGCGACGTGCTCCAGCGCGATCCGCTTTACCTCGGCGCTGGAGCGCGAGCGGTCCTGCCAAAGCCCGACAAGCAGGCGCACCTGCTCGATCGGGAAGCCCAGGTCGCGGGCGCGGCGGACGAAGCGCAGCGTGTGAACGTCGGCCGGCGTGTAGACGCGGTAGCCCGCGTCGGTACGGTCCGCGGCCGGGATCAGGCCGATGTTCTCATAGTACCGGATCATCTTCGCCGAGACGCCGGACGCCTTCGCCGCCTGACCGATGTTCATCGCCGCGTCTCCTTCGCCGCCGCCGCCGCTGCTGCGCCGGCCGGTTCCGAACGCCAGCCGCGCAGCGTCAGCGCGTTGAGCACGACGCTGACGCTGCTCAGCGCCATCGCCGCGCCGGCGACGACCGGGCTCAGCAGGCCGGCGGCGGCGAGCGGGATGCCGAGCACGTTGTAGGCGAAGGCCCAGAACAGGCCCTGGCGGATCTTCGCGTAGGTCCGCCGCGAGACGTCGATCGCGTCGGCGACGAGGGCCGGGTCGCCGCGCATCAGCGTCACGCCTGCCGTGTGCATCGCGACGTCGGCGCCGGTCGCCATCGCCATGCCGATATCGGCGGCGGCGAGCGCCGGAGCGTCGTTGACGCCGTCGCCGACCATCGCGACGACGCGTCCGTCGCCGCGCAGCGCGGCCACCGCCTCGGCCTTGCCTTCCGGCAGCACCTCGGCGACGGCGCGATCGATGCCGAGTTGCGCCGCGACCGCCTCGGCGGCGCCCCAGTTGTCGCCGGTCAGCATCACCGTCTCGATGCCGCGCGCCTTGAGCCGCGCGACGGCCGCCGCGGCGGTCGGCTTGACGGCGTCGCCGAACGCGACGAGGCCGAGGACACGACCCGGCGCCGGCGCCTGAGCCTGAGCCGGCGCGGTCTCGACGAGCCAGGAGACGGTGCGCCCCGCGGCGGCGAGCGACGCGGCTTGCCGCTCCAGC
Source organism: Allostellaceae bacterium (assembly GCA_036403035.1). Lineage (GTDB taxonomy): Bacteria > Pseudomonadota > Alphaproteobacteria > ATCC43930 > CGMCC-115725 > DASWRT01. The sequence continues at coordinate 12,458 of DASWRT010000242.1, forward strand.
GCGGCGAGGTCGGCGCCGCTCTCCTCGGCGAGACGTCGGCTGCCCAGCGCGACGGCGCGGCGGCCGGGGCCGTTTCCGTCATCGACCGTGCCGGAGACGCCGCGCCCGGCGAGCGCCCGGAAGCCGGCGGCGGAAGCCGGCGGGGCGACGCCGTCGGCGGCGGCGCGCGCCCGCACCGCGGCGGCGAGCGGGTGCTCGCTGCCGGCCTGGAGCGCGGCGGCGAGGCGCAGCAGCTCGGCGGCCTCGGTTCCGGGCGCCGGGACGAGGTCGGTGACCTCAGGCCTGCCTTCGGTCAGCGTGCCGGTCTTGTCGAAGGCGACCGATGTGATCGCCTGCGCCCGTTCCAGCGCCTCGGCGTCCTTGATCAGGATGCCGTGCCGCGCGGCGGCGCCGGTGCCGACCATGATCGCAGTCGGGGTGGCGAGGCCGAGCGCGCAGGGGCAGGCGATCACGAGCACGGACACGGCGTCGATGAGCGCGGCGGCGGCGTCGCCGGTGGCGAGCCACCAGCCGGCGAAGGTGACGAGCGCCGCCAGCAGAACCGCGGGGACGAAGACGGCGCTGACCCGGTCGGCAAGACGCTGGATCGGCGCCTTAGACGCCTGCGCGCCGGCGACGAGGCGGACGATCCGGGCCAGCATCGTCTCGGCGCCGACCGCCATCGTCTCGACGACCAGCCTGCCGTCGCGGTTGATCGATCCGCCGGTGACGCGCGCTCCCGACTCCTTGTCGACCGGCAGGCTCTCGCCGGTCAGCATCGATTCGTCGACGCTGCCGGCGCCCTCGATCACACGCCCGTCGACCGGGATGCGCTCGCCGGGACGGACCACGACGACGTCGCCGACGCGGATCTCGGCCGCGGGAACTTCGGTTTCGAAACCGTCCGGGCGGCGCAGGCGGGCGGTCTCTGGGCGCAGATCCATCAGCGCGCGGATCGCCGCGGCGGTCTGGCCCTTGGCGCGGCCCTCCAGCCATTTTCCTAGGAGCACGAAGGCGATCAGCACCGAAGACGCCTCGAAATAGAGGTGCGGCGCCGTCATGCCGTGAGCGCCGTGCGGCGCGGCGAGCAGGCGCCATGTGCTGAGGCCCCACGCCGCCGACGTGCCGAGCGCCACCAGCAGATCCATGTTGCCGGCGCCCGCGCGCACCGCCTTCCCGGCGGCGACGTAGAAGCGGGCGCCGAGCCAGAACTGCACGACGCTTGCGAGGGCGAACTGCACCCAGCCCGGCGGCATCAAGTCGAGCCCGGCAAGGTCGCCGGCCATGCCGAGCAGCAGCGGCGCGCTCAGCGCCGCGGCGAACAGGACGTGGCGCAGCTCGCGGCGGCTCCGCTCGGCGGCGGCCGTCGTCTCGGCATCCTCGCCGCCGCCGGGAGCAGCGCCGAGCGCCGCGTCGCGGAGCGGGCGCGCATGGTAGCCGGCGGCCTCGACCGCGGCGGCGAGTCCGTCGGTCGTGACCGCGCCGGCCAGCGCCGTGACGCGGGCGCGCTCGGTCGCGAGGTTGACCTCGGCCGCGGTGACGCCGGGCACGCGGCGCAGCGCCTTCTCGACCCGGCCGATGCAGGAGGCGCAGCTCATGCCGTCGATGGCGAGATCGAAGATCGCCGCGACCGGCTCGTACCCGGCCTTGCGCACCGCCTCGCCGGCCGCGGCCGCGGCGGCGGCCACCGCGTCCGGCTTGCCCGGCGCGAGGGCGATGCGGGCGCGCTCGGTCGCGAGGTTGACGACGACCCCGGCGACGCCCGGCACCGCGGCGACCGCCTTCTCGACGCGGCGCACGCACGAGGCGCAGGTCATGCCGGCGATGCCGAGATCGATCTCGGCGCCGATCGGAGCCGGCAACGGCGCGGCACGTGCTTCGGCGGATGGGGCGGTGGCAGCGGTGGACATGGACGGAGTTCCGATCTTCGTCGTCTCTACCGTCATGTGGGGCTTCCCATCATGGGAAGGTCAAGGGCGGCTTGCGTCGATGTCCAATGCCCGCAAGCCGCCCTTTGAATCCCTCTCCCCGAGGGGAGAGGGGCAGGAAGTCTAGAGCCGCGCTTCGACCTCGTAGCCGGCGTCGGCGATCGCGTCGCGGATCGCCGCCTCGTCGGCGCCGTGATCCTCGACGCTGACCTCGCCCGTCGCGAGGTCGACGAGCGCCCGGTCGACCGCCGGCACCGCCTCGACCGCCTTGGAGACCGCCCGCACGCAGTGTCCGCAGGTCATGCCGGAAACCTTGAACTTCAGCATCGCTTGCTCCTCGCCGGATGTCGACGACGCCTAAATGGGGCTTCCCACGGTGGGAAGGTCAAGCGGCCGCGGCGGCAGGAGGCGTCTCGCGACGCCGCAGCCGCCTCGGTTACTCCTTCGTGGTCTTGCTGAGCGCTTCCAACTGGCTCTGCAGCGCGTTGAGGCGGTCGGTCAGCTCGCGCAGCGCCTTGTCGTCGGGCGCCGCGGGCGGCGCGGCGGCCGGAGGGGCGCCATCGGTCTGCGATGGCGTCTGCGGCGGCTCGTTCGTCTGCGGCGGGAAGGGCGAGAACATCTTCATCGTCTTCTCGAAGAGGGCCATGTTCTGCTTGCCCATCTCCTCAAGCCCGCCGAAAGGGAACAGGCCGCCGAACGCGTCCTGCAGGTTCTTGCGCATCTGCTCCTGGTTGTGCGCGAACATCTTCATCGCGTGCTCCAGGTAGCGCGGCACGAGCCACTGCATGTTGTCGCCGTACAGGCCGATGATCTGCCGCAGGAAGCCGATCGGCAGCAGGTTCTGCCCCTTCTGCTCCTCCTCGACGATGATCTGCGTCAGCACCGAGCGCGTGATGTCCTCGCCGGTCTTGGCGTCGAAGACGACGAAATCGTTCCCTAGCTTGACCATCGCACTGAGGTCGTCGAGGGTGACGTAGCTGCTGGTGGCGGTGTTGTAGAGACGGCGGTTCGCGTATTTCTTGACGACGGTCGGGGGCGTCTCGGGCCCGCCAGATTGTCTCATGGTTCTTCTTTCACGGCAGACGGTGCGGCATTGCGGTCGCGAGCATAGCAGTTTTTCGCGCTGCGGAATAAGTTTGCCGCCGCCGGCCGGCCGTCAACTGGCGCTAAGCCCTTCCGCTCACTATAGTCTGCCCATGGCCGAGCCGCCCGATCCTGAGGACCTTGCGAAACGATATGTTGCGCTGTGGCAAGACTATCTGACCGCGATCGCCGCCGACCCCGATCTCGCCGAGACGGCGGCGCGGTACCTCGCCGCACTGGCGCGCGGCATGGCATGGCCGGGAACGTGGGGCGGCGCGGCCGGCGCCGCGGCGGCGCCAACGCCAACCGGGACTCCTGCGGATGACGGCGCGGCGGACGGCGAAGAAGGCGGCGACGGCTCAGCCGCCGCGGCAGGGGCCGCGTCCGCTGCCGCTGCATCTGAGCAGCGCGGCGCTGCTCTGGATCGCGTCGCGGAGCAGCTGGCCGCTCTCGAAACAAGGATCGCTGCCCTGGAGGCCGGAGATCGCGGCGGTCGCGCGCGACCTCGAAGCGGGCCTCGCCGCCGTCGATCCTGAAGCCTTCGGCGCCGCCCTCGACGCCGAGATCGCCCGGCAGGCGGCGGCCTTCGCCGCCGGCATCGACCGCTACCGGCATCATCCGTACCGCCGCGACGTGCCCGAGCCGGCCGTGCTCTGGCAGGAAGGCACGACGCGCCTGCTCGACTACGCGCCGCCGGCCGACGGAATCCACGGCGGGCGGCGGCGGCCCGCCGTCCTGGTGATCCCGTCGCTCATCAACCGCTCCTACATCCTCGACCTCGCGGCCGGGAACAGCCTGCTCCGCTACCTCGCCGGCGCCGGCCTCAGGCCGCTGCTCGTCGACTGGGGGCGGCCGGACGAGGCGGAGCGCCGGTTCGACCTCACCGGCTACGTCGCCGGACGGCTCGACGCCGCGTTCGAGGCGGCGGCGGAGCGCGCCGGCTCGCCGCTCGCCGTCGCCGGCTACTGCATGGGCGGGCTGCTCGCCCTGGCGCTCGCCGAGCGGCGGCGGCGCGAAGTGTCGGCGCTGGCGCTGCTGGCGACGCCGTGGGATTTCCACGCCGACGGGGCGGGCGGCGCGCAGGCGCGGCTGCTCGGCGGGCTCGCGGCGCCGCTCGCCGCCGGCCTCGCGCCGATCGGCGAGGTCCCGGTCGACGTGCTCCAGGCGCTGTTCGCCGCGCTCGACCCGCTGCTCGCGCTGCGCAAATTCTCCCGCTTCGCCGGAATGCCGCCGGACGCCCCCGGCGCAACGGCGTTCGTAGCGTTGGAGGACTGGCTCAATGACGGCATTCCGCTGGCGCTCCCGGTGGCGCGCGAAGTGCTCGGCGAATGGTACGGCGGCAACGCGCCGGGATGCGGCGCATGGCGGGTCGCCGGGGCGCCGGTGCGGCCCGAGCGCTTCGACCGCCCGTCGCTGGTGATCGTGCCGGAGCGCGACCGCATCGTTCCGCCGGCGAGCGCCGCCGCCCTCGCCGAGCGCCTGCCGCGCGCGACGCGGCTGACGCCGGCGCTGGGGCATATCGGGATGGTCGTGGCGGGCGGCGCCCGCGCGTCGGTCTGGCGCCCGCTGGCCGACTGGCTGAACCGGCACGGCGGCGGAGACGACAGCGGCGCGCCGCCGGCACGGCGTCGGAGGGGGGCGGCTGGACTTGCCGGCGCACGGCATTCTAGAGTCTGATCCAGATCAAGGGCGCCGTCGCCGGCAGGGTCTACGTTCCGTCCCGCCGGGTGGGGCCAACCAGGAGGAAGGGCATCATGACCGAAATAGTGATTGCGAGCGGTGTGCGGACCCCGGTCGGCGCGTTCAACGGCGCGCTGAGCGCGCTGCCGGCGCACGCGCTCGGCGAGGTTGCGATCACCGAGGCGCTGCGGCGCGCGGGCGTCGAGCCGGGCGAGGTTTCCGAGGTGGTTCTCGGTCAGGTGCTCACGGCCGGCGAGGGCCAGAACCCGGCGCGGCAGGCATCGATCGGCGCCGGTATCCCGGTCGAGGTGACGGCGTATGGGATCAACCAGCTCTGCGGCTCGGGGCTGCGCGCCGTGGCGCTCGGCTTCCAGGCGATCCGCAATGGCGACAGCCGGATCGTCGTCGCCGGAGGCCAGGAGAGCATGAGCCAGGCGCCGCACGCGATGCACCTGCGCAACGGCGTCAAGATGGGCCCGGCCGAGATGGTCGACACGATGATCAAGGACGGGCTGTGGGACGCCTTCAACGGCTACCACATGGGCAACACCGCCGAGAACGTCGCCCAGCGCTGGCAGATTCCGCGTGAGCAGCAGGACGCTTTCGCCGCCGCGTCGCAGCAGAAGGCCGAGGCGGCGATGAAGTCCGGCCGCTTCAAGGACGAGATCGTCCCGGTGACGGTGAAGACGCGCAAGGGCGAGACGATCGTCGACACCGACGAGCACCCGAAGGCCGGCACCACGATCGAGACGCTGGCGAAGCTGCGTCCGGCTTTCGCGAAGGACGGATCGGTGACGGCGGGCAACGCCTCCGGCATCAACGACGGCGCCGC
>DASWRT010000243.1:0-1620 GCA_036403035.1 Allostellaceae bacterium
CGGACGAGGCGTCGCCGCGACGTTTTGCATGATCGCCTGAACCTCTTCGCGAAGGCGTGGGCGATCGACGTTCGCATCGCGCGGCAGCCGACGCCGTCTGACGAGGAAAGAACACTCGGGGCGGTTCGCAAGGCGGCCGAAACACTCCTTCAGCGGCTAGATGACCGAAACACCGAACTAGAGCGGTAGCCACGAACCCCGATTCGGCGGGGATTCCCTTCGGTCGCGAACCGTGATTCAAGCTGCGTGCTGGGCAGAGGGGGCCAGCACGCATGGCAGCTCCTTTGTCGATGGACCTGCGTCGGCGGGTGGTGGGCGCGGTCGAAGACGAGCGTATGAGCCGACGCGCGGCGGCGAAACGCTTCGGGGTGGCGATCCGGACTGTGGTTCGCTGGGTGGCCGAGTTCCGATCGAGCGGCAGCGTCGCACCGCGCAAGATGGGCAACCCGACACCGCCGAAGCTGTCGGCGCACCGGGGCACGGTGCTGGCGCTGCTGCGCAACCGGCCCGACATCACGATCGAAGGGCTGCGCCACGAGCTCGCCGAGGCGGGCGTGGTGGTCGGCTACGGCTCGATCCGGCGGTTCTTCGCGCGCGAGGGGATCACGCGCAAAAAAAGACGGTGACCGCGGCCGAGCTCGAGCGCGCCGACGTGCGCCTGCGTCGTGCCGCCTGGCTTGCCGAGCGGGGAGGGCTCGACGCGCATCGCCTCGTCTTCATCGACGAGACCTGGGCGAAGACCAACATGACGCCGACGCACGGGCGATGCCGGCGCGGCGAGCGCCTCGTCGCGCACGTGCCGTTCGGCCACTGGCGGACCTCGACCTTCCTCGCGGCACTGCGCTGGGACGGGCTCGTCGCGCCGGCGGTGTTCGACGGGCCGATCAACGGCCGCAGCTTCACCGCCTATGTCGAGCAGGTCCTCGCCCCGGTCCTGCGGCCCGGCGACATCGTCGTCCTCGACAATCTCGGCAGCCACAAGGGTAAGGCCGTGCGCGACGCCATCGAGCAGGCCGGCGCCGAGCTTCGCTTCCTGCCGCCCTACTCTCCCGATCTCAATCCGATCGAGCAGGTCTTTGCCAAGCTGAAGACACTGCTCCGACGCGCCGCGCCGCGAAACCGCCATGCGCTCTGGACTGGAATCGGCGCGCTCCTCGACCGCTTCTCTACGAATGAATGCCGTAATTACATCGGCAACGCCGGATACCGTACGCCAACTAGGTGGCTACCGCTCTAGAGGCGGCGCTTGCCCCGCCCATGCCGTCGGAACATCGGCCGGGCAAGCCGGCCCCTACGACTCCGTCGGTCCGCCTAGAAATCCAGATCCGCGTAGTGCTTGGGCGGCGGCGCGCCGGGAATATGGTCGGCGAGGAGCGGGCGGAAGCTCGGCCGCGACTTGATCCGTGCGTACCATTCCTTGGCCGGCTCGTGGTCGTCCCACGGCACGTCGCCGAGATAGTCGAGGGTCGAGAGATGCGCCGCCGCGGTGATGTCGGCGAGCGAGAAGTTCTCGCCGGCGAGCCAGCGCCGCCGCTCGGTGAGATAGCCGATATAGCCGAGATGGTGGACGAGATTGGCGTGGCCGGCGCGGATCGCGCTCGAGTTGGGCTGGCCGAGGCC
>DASWRT010000244.1:0-11247 GCA_036403035.1 Allostellaceae bacterium
GACGCGCCGCATGAACTCGTCGCGCACCTCGGCGAGGAGCGACGGGTCGCCTGCGACCGCGGCGGCGTCGGTCAGCGCGGCGAGCGGCAGGAACGCGTCCTCGGTCGACAGCGACAGCCAGCGGTGAATCTGCGCGCGGAAATCGGAGACCGTCCGCGTCCAGGCGGGATTCGACACCATCATGTCGCCGGGACAGGGCGGGAACCCGATCTCGGCGAGGGCGGCGCTGAACCGCGACGCGGCGGCGCGGGCCGCCGCGACGTCGGCGCCGTCGCGCAGCACCAGCGCGTTGTCCTGGTCGGTGCGGAAGGTCTGCTCGCCCCGCCCCTCGCTGCCCATCACGACGAGGCAGCAGGCGTCGCCGGCCGGCACATCGGGGAGCACGACCAGTTCGAACAGCCGGCGGAGCAGCGCGCGGTTCAGGGTCGTGACCTGGGCGCAGATCACCCGCTGCTTCGTGCCGTTGCCGGCCATCGTGCGGACCAGCCGGCCGATCGCGCCGCTCGCCGCCTTCAGCTCGCCGACCGACCGCGCGCGGCGGATCTGCGACGACACGAGATGCGACTGGTTCGCGAGATAGCCGAGCAGCGCCACCAATTCCAGCACGCCGAGTACGTCGCCGCCGTCGTGACCGCCAGGACCGGTGACGACGAGCCGCCGGATGCCGTGCCTCGTCATCCGCTCCAGCGCGTCGGAGAGCGGCTCGTCCGCGCGGATCGTCACGAGATCGAAGCGCGCGACGCCGCCGACCGGGTCGCCCGGATCCTTGTGCCGCAAGAGCACGGCGGCGCCGAGGCCGGAGCGCGTCGCGATCCCGACGCGGCCGGCATCCGTACCACCCTCGCCGCGGACGAGGAGCGTGTGCGCCTGCGCGCGGCCGAGCATTCGCGCCGCTTCGCGCAGGCTGGTCTCCGGCGCGGCGAAGACCGGCGGCGCGACCGTCGCGTCGGCGACCGTCGCGGCGAGGAAGCCGGCCGCCATCTCGCGATCGGTCTCGCGGTGGATCTGGCGGCTCAGGCGCTCGGCGAGGCTTTCGGTGAAGAACCCGGCGAACCGCGGATTCGCCCGCGCCAGATCGAGGAAGACCTGCTTCGGCAGCAGGTGGCAGACGAGATCCTCCTCGACGCGGAGGAGCGCGTTCCGGCAGGCGCCGTCGAGCAGCGCCAGCGCGTCGAAGGCGTCGTGTTCGCCGTAGACGTTCACGACCTCGCCGGCAGCGCCGACGGCAGCGCCGCCGCCCGCGTCCGGCGCGTCGAGCGCCTGCACGATGCCCTTGACGACGACGAACAGGTGCTCGGGCGCCTCACCGGCCCGCAGCAGCACGCTGCCGGCGGGGTAGAAGGCGACGTCGAGCGCGGCCGAAAGCTTCGCGCGCTCCGGCGCCGACAGCGCGTCGAAGGGCGGGACCGCGAAGCTGAATTGAGTCGTCATATCGTCAGCCGCCTCACGGTGGTCGAGCGTCACGCCGACAATGGTTCCTCGGGCTGCGACGGTCTCGCCCCTAACGTAGGGGCGGCCCTTGGGCCGCCCTCGCCGGACCTCCGGTCCGGCGGCAAGGCAGCGTTTCAGCGGTTCGAGCCCACTACCAACCCAACGCGAGACCGGGCGGGGCAAGCCCCGCCCCTACAACAAGCCCCGCCCCTACAATTCGATTATGCAAACTCGGTAGCGCGAGTTTAGGACGGCCGGGCGGAACGCCGCCCGGCCGCCATGATCCGTCAGTGCGCCGCCGCGCCTTCCGCGCCGATCCCGGTTTGCGAGCGGACGTACTGCGCCTCGAAACGGTCGGCCTCGATCTTGGCTTGGCGGCTGTGGTCGAGCACCGACCCGAGCCAGCATCCGAGGAAAGCGAGCGGCATCGAGAACAGCGCCGGCGCGTCGTACGGGAACACCGGCTGCGCATACCCGAGGATCTTCACCCAGATCGCCGGGCCGAGCACCGTCAGCGCCACGGCGCTGATCAGACCGAGGAACCCGCCGGTCAGCGCACCGCGCGTGGTCAAGCCCTTCCAGTACATCGACAGCAGCAGGACCGGGAAATTGGCGCTCGCCGCGATGGCGAAAGCCAAGCCGACCATGAAGGCGATGTTCTGCTTCTCGAAGATGATGCCGAGGACGATCGCGACGATGCCGAGCCCGACGGTCGCCATCTTCGAGACCCGGATCTCCTGCGCCTCGTTGACCCGGCCGCGCCGGAACACGCTGGCGTAGAGGTCGTGGCTGACCGCGCTGGCGCCGGCCAGGGTGAGGCCGGCGACCACCGCGAGGATCGTCGCGAAGGCGACGGCCGAGATGAAGCCCAGCATCAGGTCGCCGCCGACCGCGTGCGCGAGATGCACCGCCGCCATGTTGCCGCCGCCGATCAGCCCGCCTTTCGCGTCGAGATAGTGCGGGTCGGTGCCGACCATCACGATCGCGCCGAAGCCGATGATGAAGGTCAGGATATAGAAATAGGCGATGAACGTGGTCGCCCAGAACACCGACTTCCGCGCCTCCTTGGCGTCGGCGACGGTGAAGAAGCGCATCAGGATGTGCGGCAGCCCGGCGGTCCCGAACATCAGCGCGAGGCCGAGCGAGATCGTCGAGACGGGATCGCTGACGAGGCCGCCCGGCGCCATGATCGCCTGATGCTTCGGATGGACCTCGACCGCCTTCGAGAAGAAGGCGTTCAGGTCGAACTTGAAGGAGAGCAGGACCATCAACGCAATGAAGCTCGCGCCGAAGAGCAGGAGTCCCGCCTTGATGATTTGCACCCAGGTCGTGGCGAGCATGCCGCCGAAGGTCACGTAGAGGATCATCAGCACGCCGACGATGATCACCGCGTAGATGTAGTCGAGGCCGAACAGCAGCTTGATGAGCTGGCCGGCGCCGACCATCTGCGCGATCAGGTAGAACGCGACGACGGTCAGCGTGCCGCTCGCCGCCAGCAGCCGCAGCGGCGTCTGCTGCAACCGGTACGAGACGACGTCGGCGAAGGTGTACTTGCCGAGGTTCCGCAGCGGCTCGGCCATCAGGAACATGATGAGCGGCCAGCCGACGAGGAAACCGATCGAGTAGATCAGCCCGTCGTAGCCGCTGGAGTAGACGAGCGCCGAGATGCCGAGGAACGAGGCCGCCGACATGTAGTCGCCGGCGATCGCCACGCCGTTCTGGAAGCCGGTGATGCCGCCGCCCGCCGCGTAGAAATCCTTCGCGGACTTGGTCCGGCGCGCCGCCCAGTACGTTATGCAGAGCGTGCCGAAGACGAAGACGACGAACATCAGGATCGCGTGCCAGTTCGTCGCCTGCTTCTCGGCCTGGCCTTCGAGAGCGCCGGCCGCGAACGCCGCCGGGGCCGAAAGCGTCGCGCCGACGGAAGCCGTCGCCGCCACGGAAACGCGCAAGAGCCGGTTCATCGTGCGTTCTCCACCACGTCGCGGATCAGTCGGTCGAACTCCGAGTTCGCGCGCCAGACATAGATGCCGGTCAGCACGACGGCGCTGGCGATGACGCCGAGGCCGAGCGGGAAGCCGAGCGTGATCACGCTCCCTCCAAGCGCTTCCGCCATCAGTCCCGGCGCGAAGGCGACGAGCGCGATGAACCCGTAATAGATGACGAGCATCAGGATGCAGAGCGTCCAGCTGAAGCCGTTCCGCCGGCGTTCCAACTCGACGAACTTCGGGTCCGTCCTGATGCGCGATATCGTCCTATCGTCCACTTCGTCGCCCTCCCAATGCGCAATTATTGTTTCCTCGGGCAGGATCATCCGGGCACCAGCGTCCCGCAGGAGCGACCGTTCGGCATTGACTTGCATCAACCCGCAGGAATGCTTTATGCGGCCCGAAATCTCCGCAAATCCTGCGCCCTCGACTGAGGCAGCGTCAACAAAGCCATCACAAAAGAATAGAAAGCACGCGCAAGGACTTGAACGCGCCATCTGCAATTGAGCGGACGACATGCCTCCCATGACGTAAGGTGCCCGGCGGCGTTGAAACGTGTATCAACACGCTTCGCTCGCTCTCACGTCCCCGGTCCGACGGATGCTGGTCGCCCTGATCGTCGCCTGCGCCCTGTTCATGGAGAACCTGGACGGCACCGTGATCTCGACGGCGCTGCCGCAGATCGCCGCGTCGATCGGCACCGATCCGATCCGGCTGAGCCTCGGCATCACCGCCTATCTCCTGAGCCTCGCGGTCTTCATCCCGGTGAGCGGCTGGGTGGCCGACCGCTTCGGCGCGCGCACGATCTTCCGCGCCGCCATCGCGGTCTTCACCGTCGGCTCGATCCTCTGCGGCCTCAGCAACAGCTTGTTCGAACTGACCGCCGCCCGCGTGCTTCAGGGGCTCGGCGGCGCGATGATGGTGCCGGTCGGGCGTCTCGTGCTGCTGCGCAGCGTCGACAAGAGGGAGCTGGTGCGGGCGATGGCGTACCTCACCGTGCCGGCGCTTCTCGGTCCGGTGATGGGGCCGCCAGTCGGCGGCTTTCTCGCCACCTACGTGTCATGGCGCTGGATCTTCTTCCTCAACGTGCCGATCGGGATCGCCGGCATCGCCCTGGTCTCGATCTTCATCGAGAATCACCGCGAGCCGGACGTCCCGCCGCTCGATCTCGTCGGCTTCATCCTGAGCGGCCTCGCGCTGAGCGGCCTGATGCTCGGGTTCGAGACGATCGGCCGCGACGGCGTTCCGCCGGCCGTGGCAGCGGCGCTGCTCGCGACCGGGCTCATCTCGGCGGTCGGCTATGTCCGCCACGCGAGCCGCCATCCGCACCCGCTCCTCGACCTGACGCTGTTCGGCATCCCGACCTTCAGGATCGCGGTGGGCGGCGGGTTGATGTTCCGGATCGGCATGGGCGCCCTGCCGTTCCTGCTGCCGCTGATGCTGCAACTCGGCTTCGGGATGACCGCGTTCGCCTCCGGGATGCTCACCTTCGCGAGCGCGGCCGGCGCGCTCATCATGAAGATGACGGCGCAACCGATCCTGCGGTGGCTGGGCTTCCGCCTGACGCTGTTCTGGAACGCGCTGATCAGCTCGGCCTTCCTGTTCATCTACGCCGCGCTGCGGCCGGGCACACCGGACCTGCTCATCCTCGCCCTGCTGCTCGCCGGAGGGTTCTTCCGCTCGCTCCAGTTCACCGGCCTCAACACGCTCGCCTTCGCCGACATCGTCCCGGTACGGATGAGCCGGGCGACCAGCCTGTCGAGCACCGCCCAGCAACTGTCGATGAGCATAGGCGTCGCCACCGGCGCGGCGCTGCTGCACGCCACGCTCGCGGTGCGCGGCACGGGCGACCTCGCGGCAGACGACTTCTGGCCGGCCTTCGTCGCCCTCGGCGTGCTGACGGTCGGTTCGGCCGCCCTGTTCGCCCGGCTGGCGCCGGATGCCGGCGCGGAGCTGACCGGCCGCCACAGCGCGTCGGCGGCGGTGCCGACGCCCGATCCGCGGCGCTCCGAGGGACGGGTCGCCGGCACGGGCGACTAGCCCGCAGCGAAATCCGTTTACCGCGCCGCCGCCGCGGGGGTTATCCTGCGGGACCAATCCTTCTGCCGTCGCGACCGCGGACAGGGTGTCAGGCTGCCGAGCTATGTCCACGCCGCCTCAGATGCCATCCCTCCTTCCAAGCGCCGGCGGCGCCGTCATCGCATTGCGGATCCTGCTCGTCGCATCGCTCGTGCTGCCGGCGCTGCTTTTCGCCTACGGCGCCGCGGTGAGCTATCGGGACCATTTCGCAACCGCCCAAGAGCAATTGCGCCGGACGACCGACATCCTCCGCGAGCATGCGACCAAGGTGCTGGAGACGGACGAGTTGGTGATCGATCGGGTGAACGAGATCGTCGCCGGGATGACGGACGACGATATCCTCGCGAACGAGCGCGAGCTGCACGAGCGCCTCCGGGCGCTGATCCGGAACCTGCCGCAGATCCTCGATATCTTCGTCGTCTCGGCCGACGGCCGCGCGCTGGTCAGCGCCGTCATCTACCCGCTGCCGCATGCGGTCGACTTCTCCGACCGCGACTATTTCCAGGCGCAGCAGCAGCGCGGGCAGACCTACGTGAGCGCCCTCCTCGTCGGGCGCGACAACCACCTTCCCTTCTTCAACGTCAGCAAGCGCCGTCCGCCGTCCGGTGCCGACGGCGCCTTCAACGGCCTCACCGGCGCCTCGGTACAGCCGTCCTACTTCGAGGAGTTCTACGCCCGCGCGATCCCGCAGCAGGCGGATGCAGGGTATGCGATCAGCCTGATCCGCGCGGCGGCGGGCGACATCCTGGTGCGCTATCCGCCCGTTGCGGCGGCGTCCGACGGCGACGCGGCGCCCCAGAACCTGCTCGACCAGATCCGCCGGGCGCCCGAGCAGGGCGTGCACGAGGCGCCCCCGGCGGCGGACGGCACGGCCCGCGTCCTCGCCTATCACCGGCTGCAGGATTATCCGGTCTACGTCCTGTCGTCGGTCCGCCGCGGCACGATCCTGCGAGCATGGCGCCGGTCGATGGCGGGGCACCTGATCTTCGGCGCGCCGGCGACGTTGTGCCTGTTCGGGATCACGTGGTTCGCGCTCCGCCGCACCGCGCGCGAGCACGCGGCGGTCGAGGCGGCCGCGGCGGAGGTGCGCCGGCGCGAGGCCGCGGAGGAGACGATGCGGCAATCGCAGCGCCTCGAAGCCCTGGGCAAGCTGACCGGCGGGATCGCGCACGATTTCAACAATCTGCTGATGGTGATCGGCGGCAGCGTCGAGATGGCCCGGAAGGCGCCGCCGGAGCACATCCCGCGCCTCCTCGACGCGGCGTTGCGCGCGACGCGGCGCGGCGAGGCGCTGACCCGGCAGCTGCTGGCCTTCGGCCGCCGGCAGCAGCTGTCGCCGAAGGTCCTCGACCTGCGCGCGCGGATTCCGAAGGTCGCCGGGATACTGCGGCAGTCGCTGCCCGCAACGATCACGATCGAGGTCAACGTGCCGGCCGACCTCTGGACCGTCGAACTCGATCCGAGCGAGCTGGAGCTTGCGCTGCTCAACCTCGCGGTCAACGCGCGCGACGCGATGCCGGACGGCGGCCAGTTGCGCCTCTCCGCGCGGAACGAGACGATGGCGGCGGAGGCGGCAGCAGCCGGCGAGGGCGACGTCGAGAACCTGTCCGGCGACTTCGTCGTGCTCCGCATCGCCGACACCGGCGGCGGCATGCCGCCGGACGTTGCGGCGCGCGCGTTCGAGCCGTTCTTCACGACCAAGGAGGCCGGCAAGGGCACCGGCCTCGGCTTGTCGCAGGTCTACGGGTTCGCCCGGCAGTCGGGCGGCACCGCCGTCCTGCTCAGCAGTTCAGGGAGAGGCACCGCGGTCAAGCTCTACCTCCCGCGCACGGCGAAGCCGCTGCCGCGCGACGACGGCGAACCGGGCGCGCTCGGCCTCGTTCCGGCGGCGGCGCCCCCCGCCGCCGGCACGAGCTAATCCGGCAGGTCGTAGCCGATCCACTTGTCGCGGACGCCCTGATAGTTGCGGTTCGGGTCGTAGGGCAATACCGGCAGCGCCAGGTCGATCGCGGTGAAGCGGCCGACCGCGACGGCGATCTGGAACGCGGCGACCGCTTCGTTGTGCTGTGCGGTGACGAGGTTGATGCGGTCGTTCAGCAGGACCTGCTGCTCGTTGAGCACGTCGATGATGCTGCGCGTCCCGGTGCGGTACTGCGCCTGGATGCCGCGCAGGGCGGCTTCCTCGGCGCGCACCGCCTCCTCGTTCGACGCAATGGTGGCGCGCGCCGACTGCCACGCGTCCCATGCCGCGCCCGCCGACTGCACCGCCTGCCGGCGGGCGACGTCGAGGTCGTGAGTCCGCTGCGCCACCGTCTGCTGCGCCTCGCGGACCTGCGAGTAGACCTGCCCGGCCTCGTAGAGCGGCACCGTGACCTGGGCGGTGACGGAGAGGTCGTCGGTCGTCCGGTCGGCGCTTTGCGTGCCGACGTTGCGGTTGGCCTGTCCGTTCAGCGAGAGCTGCGGCAGGAGCTGGCCGCGCACGACGCGGACCGATTCGAGCGCCGCCTGACGGGTGAAGTCGGCCGCGATCACGGTCGGGTTGGAGGTCGCGGCGAGCCGCTTCGTCAGATCGAGCGTCGCCGGAACCGCCGGCCGGTGTCGCGGCGGGCCGAGGCGCAGCGGCGCCTCGCCGACGAACTGCTGATAAGTCTCGCGCGACGTCGCGAGGTTGCCTTCCGCGGTCTGCCGGCCGGATACCGCCGTCGCGAGCCGCGAGCGCGCGAGCTGGACATCGGTTTCGATCGCGGTGCCGTTGCGGAACTGCGCTTCCGTCGCCTGGAGCTGCTGCCGGAGGATCTGCTCGTTGTCGATCTGCAGCCGCAGCAGCGCCTCGTCGCGCAGCACGTCCATGTAGGCGGTGGCGGCGTCGAGCAGCACGGTCTGCTCTGTCGCGACCAGCGTCGCGCGCTCGGCCCGCACGATGTTTTCCGCCTGCGACGTCTGCGCCACGGTCTGGCCGCCGCGATAAAGCGGCTGCGTCACCGACAGCCCGTAGGAATGCGAGCGCAGGATCTCGGTGCCGGACGAACTGCCGCCGCTGCCGACCGGTATGGTCGTCGTCGTGCCGGGAATGGTGATCTGCCCGGAAGAGCCGCCGCCGCTGGCCGAGGAACTGAGCCGCGAGATCCCCGCCGAACTCTGCACCTGGACGGTCGGACGCCAGCCCGACAGCGCCTGCGCGACCTGCTCGTCGGTCGCGCGAAGCCGGGCGCGCTCCGACAGGAGCTGCGGATTGGTCGAATAGGCCGCCGCCAGCGCCTCCTCCAGGCTTTGCGCCGATGCGGCGGAAGACGCCGCGGCGACGGCGACGCCGCAGGCGGCAGCGAGCGCCGCCGCCGATGCCGCCGCCGCGCGGCGACGGCCGCGCCGAACCGATCCCCTGCCGACGATGATCTGCATCCGACGCCGCGCCCTGTCCGTGAAACCGCCGTACCCGACCATACGATCGGGGCCGCATCACGATTTATACGCGGACAGGGAGCGCGTCGCCTATGACCGCTGTCGCTAGAACGCGGCGGCGCCGTCACTATGCGGCGGCGCACTCGCCGTGCGGGTGGCCCTCGGCGATCTCCTCCAGGCCGGCGCGGTCGGTGATCTCGACGCGGCTGCCCGGCCGGAGCGCGATGCAGCCGATGCTCTTGAGCTGCGTGACGGTCCGGCTGACCGTCTCGGTGGTGAGGCCGAGATGATCGCCGATGTCGGCGCGCGGCACGGAAGCCGCGATGCGGCGTCCCGCTTCGCGGCCGAGCGCGCCGCGATCGACCGGCTCGCCGCCGACGGCATCGTCGAGCGGGACGGCGCGCGGATCGCGGTGACGGCGCTCGGCCGGCCGCTCGTCCGCGCGGTCTGCGCCGCCTTCGACCGCTATCTCGCGGCCGGCGCAGATAAACATTCCAGGGTGATCTGACGAATATGCAACTCTGCCGGTGCGGTAGACGGCTGCATGGTGCGGTGATACCGTCCTTTCGTAACACAACTGGGAGGACACCGATGCCCCGTCTGCTCGCGATCACCGCCGCGACTGCTGCCCTCTTCGCGCTCCCGTTCGCCGCCACCGCCGTGCAGGCGGAAACCGTTCCGGTGAAGGCGCAGCTTGCCGGCAACAGCGAAGTTCCGCCCGTTCAGACGCAGGCCAAAGGCAACCTCACGGGGAACTACGATACGGCGAGCAAGAAGCTCACCTACAAGCTCGATTACAGCGGCATCTCGGACGCGACGGCCGCCCACTTCCACGGCCCGGCCGAGCCCGGCGCCAATGCCGGCGTCGCCGTGCCGATCGGCGCCAAGGGCCAGCCGCTCAAGAGCCCGGACGAGGGCTCCGCGACGCTGACTGATCAGCAGGCGGCCGACCTCCTCGCCGGCAAGTGGTACGTCAACGTGCACAGCAAGGATCATCCCAACGGCGAGATCCGCGGCCAAGTCACGAAATAGCGGCCGGCGCCTCCGTCGCCTCCGCCGCCGCCACACGCGGCGGCGGGACGGCGGCGGAGCCTTCCGAAAGCGGCGTCATGACCGAACGTGAACCGCCCGGCGCCGACGAGATCGCCGACCGGACGCTCGTCGCGATCTACGATTATTGGAACCGCGAGCGCGCCGGCCGGTGGATGCCGCCCCGCGCCGACATCGACCCGACCGAGATCGGGCCGCTCCTGCCCAACGTCTTCATGGTCGATGTCGGCCATGACCCGCTACGCTTCCGCTATCGGCTGATCGGCACCGCAATCGTCGACTTCGTCGGACGCGACTTCACCGGCCGCGCGATCGACGAAGCGACCTACGGCGAGTCCGCGGCGTTCCTACAGCAGATCCTCAAGCTCACCGTCGAGACGCGGGAGCCGGTCGGGCTGAAGGGCAACGTCTTCTACATCGCCGGACGCGAATGGGTGGGCGTCGAGGGCATCCTGCTGCCGCTCGCGACCGACGGGCGCACCGTCGACATCGTCATGGCCGGATACGTCGCCGTGGACCGCACCGCCGCCGAGCCGCCGCCGCCGCCGGGCACGACGCGACGCGGCTTCCGCATCCTGCCGAGGCCGGTTATCCGGCGGCCGGGCGACCAAAGCCGCGGCGGCGGCACTCCCGCGTAGCCGGCGGCGAAACGGCCGAGCGCTTCAGCCGCCGGTTCTCGCGTGGCGCCCCGTGGCCGCGACGCCGAAGAACCGGTCCTTGATGATCTCGACGGCGGCAAGATAGGTCGCTGTCGACCGAGATCCCTGATCCATCCCGCACAGCACCGGATAGGGGTCACGACACGAAAGTGATCATTACGTACCGCTCGTGAGAACGAGTGCGGAACGTAGGTCCTGATTAGCCCTGTGCGCCAGCGAGGACCCTGTAGACGGATGCCCGGCCGATCCCGAGCCGCTTGGCGATGGCTGTGGGTCCCAGCTTCTCCTCTATTTTGAGGCGCCGCACCTCGGCCGGGTCGATCGAGGGCTGCCGGCCCTTGTACACGCGCCGGCACGGTGACCGCCTCGGCGATGCTCCGGCGCCTGTCGGCCTATCCGCGGCAGAACGGGCTCGCGCTGGCGCTGCGGGAACTCGGGCGCATCGAGCGCACGATGTTTACCCTCGACTGGTTGCGGGACCCGGTGCTGCGCCGGCGGGCCAACGCCGGCCTCAACAAGGGCGAGGCGCGCAATCCCCTGGCCCGCGCGATCTTCTTCAACCAACTGGGCGAGATGCGCGACCGCAGCTTCGAGAATCAAGCCTACCGCGCGTCGGGGCTGAACCTGTTGGTCTCGGCCAT
>DASWRT010000245.1:0-7622 GCA_036403035.1 Allostellaceae bacterium
GCCTTCGCCCGCGCCGGCCCGAGCGGCTCCGTCGCGATCATGAAGGTCGTCGCCGGCAGCGCCGCGGCGGCGAGCGACGACGCCAGCGTCTCCGAGCGGGCCCCGGCGGTCAGCACGAGCCGCCGCGCCCGCACCTGCCCGGCCGGCGTCCGCAGCACCCGGCCCCCGGCACCCTGGCTCCCCCCGATCGAGAGCACCGGCGAACGCTCGTAAAGGCGGACCCCGGCGGCGATCGCCGCCCCGGCGAGGCCGAGCACGAAGCGCAGCGGGTTGAGGTGCCCGGCGTGCTCGTCGAGCAGGCCGCCGACATAGCGCCGGCTGGCGACGAGCGCGCCGACCTCGACGGCATCGAGCAGGCGCGGCGAGCGATAACCGTACCGTTCCGCAAGATTGCGCGCCGTCTCGTCCAGCGTATGGAGATGCCGCCGCCGCACCGCGGCGGTGAGGTGGCCGCGGCGGAAATCGCAGCCGATCGCCGGACGCGCGGCCAGCTCCTCGACCAGCGCGACAGCTTCGGTCCCGAGGCGCCACAACGCGGCCGCGCGCTCTTCCCCGACCGCTGCGCGGATCTGATCGATCCCGGCGGCGTAGCCCGGCAACACCTGCCCGCCGTTGCGGCCAGATGCGCCCGCGCCGACGCGGTCGGACTCGAGCAGCACCACGTCCTCACCGCTCTCGGCGAGGTGCAACGCGGCGGACAGACCGGCATAGCCGGCGCCGACGACGCAGACGTCGCACTCGACGTCGCGGTCCAGCGCCGCGATGTCCCGCCGCGACACGGTCGTCTCGTAGAACGGGCGAGGATCCGGCCCCGTCACGGGCGAACCGGACGCGCGCACGGGGAGGCGCCGGTCTCCGGCGGAGCGGTCTCGCATGGCTCACCCATACGGCGACGCGCGACCGCACTGCAACTGCTGTTTCACCGGCTCCGGGATGCGCGATGGAACCGGCGGCCGGTGGTCACGCCTGACGGGCGCGCCACTCGCCGAAGATGCGCTCCAGCAGTTCGACCTTCTTGCAATCCTCGGCGGCGGCCGCCTGCTTGAACGCCTTCCGGAACTCCGACGTGACGCGGAAATTGAGCGGCTTGGTCCGCTCCGACGCCGCCTTCTTGGCGGGCTTCGCGGCGTCATCCTTCTTCTTCGGCGGAGCGGCGGGCTGCACCGCGGCGGCGGCGGAAGCCGCCGACTTGTCCGCGATACCGCTCTTCTTGTCGGAGGCGGGCTTCGACTCTGCGGCGGCGGCCCGTTTCGACGCCTTCTCCGGCTTCGACGGCTTCGCCGCGGCGACCGCCGCCGGGGCGGCGGAGCCCAACGCGCCGAGCGTGTCGCGCTTCGCGGGCGGAGCGCCCTTGCGGCTCTGCTTCGCAGCGGCCGGAACCACGGCCGGTGCCGTGTCCTTGTTCTGCGGCACGTCGTCCGTCATGTCATCCTTCCTTTCGCGATATGATCGTCGATCAGCGTGGTGAGCGCCCCTGCGAAGATTTTTGCCCGGCCGCGCAGCAGCGGATGCCGCGCCTCGCTCGCCGCCCGCCCTTCGTCGTGCGCCCGGCGGTATCCCGTCCGCTCCGGCCAAGGCTCGGCGACGCACCGGTAGCCGGCGTCGGCGACGTACTGCCTCGCCTCCTCGATCTCCCGCGTGTTGTCGCCCGCCCGACAGAGGACGAAGAGGAGGCGCCGCGCGTCGATCCCGGCAACCGCCAGATCGTGCGCGAGGCGCACGGTCGGCAGCAGATCGTCGACGGCAAGGCCCGTCGGCAGCAGGATCACGTCGGCGGCGGCGGCAATCTCGGCGGTCTGCCGGTCCGCGAAGCCGCGGCTATCCAGCACGAGCCTCTCGACCCCGCCGGCCGAAGCCGCCTTCAGCGCCTTCTTGACGTTCTCGAAGCCGCGCACGGGGACAGCCGGCGCAATGCCGCCCTCCTCGCGCCGACGGCCCCATTCGACCGAGGTCGCCTGGAGCGTGTCGAGATCGGCGAGCAGCACCCGTCGCCCGGCCGCCGCGTATTCGCGCGCGAGCAGGCGAGCGAGCGACGATTTTCCGACGCCTCCCTTCTGCGATACGCACCCGACGACAGCCGTCATGGCCCTCTGCACCCACCCATGGTTGCGAGGGCGTAACATGCAGCGTGCTTTCGTGCAAGCGTGCAGAAACGCCGGAAACGCGCGGCGAAGCACGGGTTGCCGATTGAGCAGCCTCGCAAATCCGCGTCCCGAGCAGCAGCTTTAGGGAACGGGCCGCGCAACGGCCCGCCACCCGGTCACGCCAGCTGCTGCTCGATCGTCTTCGTGAGGGGCGTATCGACGTCGCCGGTGTGCTTGGTCGTCACGGTCTCGACCAGGACGAGCCAGCACTCCTCCTCGGCGACAGGGTTGTGCAGTGCGCCGCGGGGCACGACGTGGAGCGAGCCGGGTCCGAGATGGACCGTCTTCTCTCCCTCGTATTCGATCCTGAGCCGGCCGCGGAGCACGTAGAAGAGTTCGTCCTCGCCCTCGTGGCTGTGCCACGCCAGCTGCCCGCGGATTTTGGCGACCTTCACATACTGATCGTTCACGCGCGCCACGACCTTCGGCGACCAGTACTCCTCAACGCCCTCAAGGGCCGTCATCAGGTCCACGGTCTCGGCGAACATGGCCACTCTCCGAACAGATACCGCTACAGACGGAGCATTGTCCGCCGAGCCGGGACTCTCGTCTACGGGCCGGTTCGCACAGGTGCGCTACGACCGCCAGAACGGATCCGTCTTGAGCAGCCGCTTCACCTGTCGGCGGACCTTGCTCTCGGCCTTTGCGAGACCGTTCTCGTGCCAGCCGATGACGTAGCCCGCCGCCACGACCTCGCCGGCGCCGCGGCTTCCGGCGCCGCGGTTCCGCCGCGTTCTCTTTTCGGACACGAGATCCGCGAAGAGGTGCCGCGCGGTCGCGACATCGTTCGCGTGGCCGAGCGTGTCCTGAAGCTTGGTGAGACGCTTCCGGTAGTCCCCGCTCGCATCGGCATCGTAGAGAGAGTGCAGGAAATCGACGGCGTAGCGCAGCTTCTTGAGCGCAATCCGCAGCCGGTGCCGCTCGTTCGGCGTCAACTCGTCGAAATGCCTGCCGAGCTTCCTGACGCGCTTCAGGCGCTTGTCGAGCAACGGGCCGGCGATGTCGCCGATCGGATCGAGGAGCCGCGCGGACGCTTCCGAGAGCGCCTGCCGCCGCCATGCCCGCCCCTCCAGCCACGCGGTCAGCCGGATGAGGAAGGCGGCATAGTGCGGCGACAGCACGATCTCGCTCGCTGCGTCGCGCGCCGCCTTGCGCTCGGCGGCGACGGATCCGGCGAGCGCGGCCACGTCGCGGTCGCCCGGCATCGCGCGCTGGACCGGCGGGAGCAGGCTGTCTGCCAGGACGTCCCAGTTCCGCGCCGGACCGAACCCGTCCGCCAGCCACTTCAGCTCCGACGCGACCCAGGCCCGCTGCTCGGCCGGAAGCATCGGCTTCAGTATCGAAAGCACGGAACGGAGCCGCCGGGCCGCGACGCGCATCTGGTGCACCCCGTCCGGGTGCCCGGCGAGGACGGCCGGCTCGTTCGCGACGATGTGGTCGAGGCCGTGGCGCAGCACGGCGCCGAGCACCGCCTCGACGGTCATCTCCCGGTCGAGCGCGAGCGGCGGAGCATAGGCCGGCTGCGGCGGCTCGGCCTCCGGCGCGGCATTTCCGCCGCTATGGGCGAGGGCATAGCCGCGCTCCGCCTTGGTGCGCCGCTCGATGCGCAGCGGCGCGGCGTCGCACAGCGCCACCGCCAGATCGAACAGCGCCGCCGGGCTGCCGCGCTTCAACTCCAATTCGATCTCGCAGATTGGCGCGGTACGGCCGTCCGGTGCGTCGATCTCTCCGCGGTCGAGCGCGACTTCGATCTCGGCATCGTCGGCAGCCTGGATCGTCCAGACCAGACGCTGGATCCGGCTCGTGAAGATCGGTCGGAGCGCCTCGGGCGCGATGTCGCCGAGCCGCTCCCGCAAGATCGGCGCGGCCACGTCCGGCATGGGCGCCGGCAGCGGTTCCTCCCATTCGCCGCGCGAGAACAGCCCGGCCGCCCGCAGCGACGGATCCGGCCCGGTCTTCACGGTCTGCACGCACCGGTCGCCGTCTTGCCGGATGCGCAGCGTGACCGCGTTCCGCTGCAGCGCGAAATCGGCGGTGTCGTAATAGGTGCTGACCAGCGACTTCGACGTCCCGGCCTGTCGCGTCAGCAGCGGCGCTGCGCGTACACGGTCGACATCGTCCGGATGGAGCGCGAACTTGAGTTCGGTCTCGGTATCCACAGAACCTCGCCTGACGGTTGCAACCGTTGCCGGCAAACAGGCCGGAGGGTGGGCAATGCCGCCCTAACGCTGCGCAGCCGGAAAATTATCACGGACCAAACGAATAACCACCGCCGGCCCTGATGTACAAATCCCGAATTCGTCCGTTCGATGGAGGATCCGTCGCTCCGGTGCGCCCGAATGTCGCGGCTGCGGCTTCGCCGTGCCTGAGTTCGCGCCAGCCTGGACGAATTTTGCGCGACGCCAAAATCGCGGGGGGAATAAACACGGCGACCGCTCCGTTCTTCGAGCGCTATCGCGACGCGGGGGTGCCGTGTCCGGCCCGGCAATCACCGCGCGAAGATCGGATTTTTTTGCGCGGGTTCTCCATTGCCGCGCGCGCAACACCCCCCTAGTTTCGCTCGCCGGATTGGAGTTAGACGGAAATAAAATGCGCACGGCGTCAGATGAAGGACGGAAACTCGGCGTCCTGGTTGTCGGCCTCGGCGGCGCGGTCTCGACGACCGCGGTCGCCGGCGTGGAAATGATCCGCGCCGGCAGCAATGACCTGGTGGGTCTGCCGCTCGCCGATGTCCGGGCCCCCGGCATCGCGGCTTACCGCAACATTCAATTCGGCGGCTGGGATCTCAATCCCGACGATCTCGCGACCGCGGCGGTCCAGCACCGCGTGCTCGACACCGAGCAGGCGGCCGCCGTCTCCGGGCCGCTGTCGAAGATGCGGCCCTGGGCCGCGGTCGGCGGCAAGGGCTGGTGCAACAACGTCGACGGCTCGAACAAGATCGGGTCGAACGGCCATCGCGCGGCGGTCGACCAGATCACCCGCGACATCCGCGACTACCGGTCGAAGAACGATGTCGACGGCTGCGTGATGATCAACCTCGCCTCGGTCGAGCGCTGGGCGGATCTCGCGTCGCCCGCGCTGAACTCGATCGACGGGTTCGAACGGGCGCTCGACGAGGACGATCCGAACGTCAGCCCGGCGATGCTGTACGCCTACGCGGCGATCCGCGAGGGCTTGCCCTACGGCAACTTCACGCCGAGCCTCGCGGCCGACGTGCCGGCGCTGACGCAGCTCGCGACCAAGCGCAACGTGCCGGTCGCCGGCAAGGACGGCAAGACCGGCCAGACGATGATCAAGACCGTGCTGGCGCCCGCGCTGCGCTCGCGGTCGCTCTATGTCGAGGGCTGGTTCTCGACCAACATCCTCGGCAACCGCGACGGTCTCGCGCTCGACGACCCGGCGTCGCTGAAGTCGAAGCTCAACACCAAGGCGTCGGTGCTGGACTCGATCCTCGGGTATCCGGTGGAGGACCATCTGGTCCACATCCACTATTACAAGCCGCGCGGCGACAACAAGGAAGCCTGGGACAACATCGACATCGTCGGCTTCCTCGGCCAGAAGATGCAGATCAAGGTCAACTTCCTGTGCCGCGACTCGATCCTCGCGGCGCCGCTGGTGATCGAGATCGCCCGCGTCCTCGACCTCGCAAAGCAGCGCGGCGACGGCGGCGTGCAGGAACAGCTCGGGCTGTTCTTCAAGGCGCCGCAGACCTCGAACGGCCACGATCCCGAGCACGCCTTCCCGGCGCAGGAACGGCGCCTCATGGAATGGCTCGCCGCCTAACCCCGAAAAGGTTCGGTCTGACATGGACGGGGTGCGTTCCCCGGCCGAGGCTCCCGCCGCGCAAGCCGCGGCGGGCCTCGCGCCGCTCGCCGGGCTTTTCGGCGAGATCAACGACCTGAAGCGCGTGCGCGGCGCCGACGACCCTGCGTCGGTCAGCGCCCGCCTGTTCCGCCGGTCCTGGGCGGCCCTCGCGGCCGGCGAGGACCCGGGCGATGTCGCGCTGCGCGCCGCAGCCGACACGGTCGCGTCGGCGCGTCTCGGCGCGGTCGACGCGGCGGTCCTCGCGCGCTGCGGGCTCACGCCGGACGAGGCGCGTGAGGTGCTGGAGGCGTCGTTCGCCGCGGTCGGCGGTCCGCTCGACCGCGGGCTTGCCGAAGCGCTGCGCCGCCGGCTGGGCGCGCCGTGGCGCGACGATCTGCCGGTGCCGGACTTCGTGACCGCGCTGGCGGCGCAGCCGCGTGCCGGCGCCACCTGCCCCGGCAAACCGCGGCTTGTGCTGGAGCCGCCGGAGAGCCACGCCGAGCATTGCATGACCGTCGCGGCCTACGCCGTGCTGGTCGCGCCGCTCTACGGCGCGGAACCGGGCGACGCGCTGCTGCTCGGCCTCGCCCATCACTTCCACAACGCGGTGCTGCCGGATTCCGGCTTCACCGGCGAGATGCTGCTCGGCCGGCATCTGGAGCCGATCATGGAGCGGCTGACGGAAGGGGTGCTGGCCACCCTGCCCGCCCCGCTCGCGGCGCGCATCCGCACGCTGCGCCCCGTGCTCGGCGGCGCCGAAGCGCCGGCCGCGCGGGCTTTCCACGCCGCCGACGTGATCGACCGCGTGCTGCAGATGCAGCAATACGCGCGCGTCGCCGCCTTCACGATCGATCAGGCGCTCGACGATCTCGAACTGGTCCATGCCGGGCCGGTGCAGTCCTTCCACTACGCGGTCCTGCGCGAGGTCGGTTTGGCATGAACGCGGCCCTCGCCGCCGCCGTGACGAGCGCCGTCCCGGCGGCATCGGCGTGGCCGGACGGCGCGCTGCGCAGCCCGGCGACGGGACGGCCGCTCCGCGCCGACACGCCGCACTCGCTGAGCGACGGAGCCGGGGATCGCTGGCCGGTCGTGGACGGCATCCCGTTCCTGCGGATCGGGCGCGAAGCGCGCCGCGATAGGGCGCTTGCTGCGCTCGACCGGGGCGACCTCGCGGCAGCGCTCGTCGCGTTGCTCGCCGATCAGGACGATTGGGCGCGCACGCCGCCCCCCGACGACGCCTCCCTCGCCGACCTCGTTGCGCATGCCGGCAGGCTGTCGTTCCGCGCGGCGATGGACCGGCTCGCGCTGGGCGGCGTGGCGCTCTATTTCGCGCATCGCTGGTCGGACCCGACCTTCCTCGCCGGGCTGGCGCTGCTGGAGGCGCACTGGACGGCGCCGCGGCGCAGCTTCGAGATCGCCTGCGGCGCCGGCCATTATCTGCGCGAGCTGCGCCGCGCCGGTGTCGATGCAGCGGGCGGCGACGTGGTGTTCGCGAAGCTCTGGCTGGCCCGCCACTACGTCGCGCCCGAGGCGCGGCTCGTCTGCTTCGACGCGGCGGCGCCCTGGCCCGTCGCTGACGGCACGGCCGATCTCGTGCACTGCCACGACGCGCTCTATTTCCTGCCTCGGAAGCCGCACGTCGCCGCCGAGATGGCGCGGATCGCGGGACGCGGC